>JAEUTR010000423.1 GCA_016787365.1 Bacteroidia bacterium | reverse complement strand
CAGTCTAATAAAATTTTTAAGAGTTATTATTTGATATTAACGATAGACAATTTTCAACTATAAATTCTTTAACTTTAGGGTATGACAGAAGAAATTATTTTAAGAGAAGCAACCTTTAGCTCCAAAGTAAAAACCTACATTTTTTTTGTGGTACTGTTTTTTTTATTCACCTCAATTGTCGGTTGGATTGTGATTCCTTTTTGGATATTTGGATTAGGACAATGGTTGAGTGGTAAATATTTTAAAACATTATCCTGTCAAATTACCAATAAAAATTTAAAATTTTCAAAAGGACTAATTCTACATATTGAAAAAACTATTCCTGTAGAAAATATACAAGATTTATCTTTTGTCGGCGGACCAATTCTTCGCTACTTTGGATTAACCCTAATAAAAATTGAAACAGCTGGCGGTGGCGGCGGCCCGCATCATCAAAACATGATGAGTATGCTTGGGATTAATGATGCCGAAAGCTTTAAAACGCAAATTTTATTACAACGCGAAAAAGTAATTCAACAAAAACATGGATATGGCAACTCTGCTGTTGGTAATGCTCAGCAAACTCAGGTTGTTGATAATACTCAACTTTTAACTGACATTAAAAACGAGCTAATAGAAATAAAAAAGGTTCTTAATAAAAATAATTCATAAATCTTAATTTAAAAAGATGTTCCTAATATTTGATACCGAAACAACAGGCTTGCCGCGTAGTTATAGCGCACCCCTAACTGATTTTGACAATTGGCCACGTATGGTGCAGGTAGCTTGGCAATTACATGATGCCCAAGGTAATTTAATTAATAGTAATTCTATTATCATTAAACCCGAAGGTTATACCATTCCTTTCAACGCCGTTCAAATACATGGTATTACTAATGAACGTGCTATTGAAGAAGGCCAAGATTTAAAAATAGTTTTGCAAGAATTTGTAAATGTTGTTAATCAAGCAAAATACTTATGTGGTCATAATATTGAGTTTGATAATAATATCATCGGTGCTGAATTATTACGTTGCGGTTTAGAAAATATATTAGCAGCTAAACCATTTATTGATACTAAGAATGATGAAACTACTGAATATTGTGCTATTCCAGGTGGACGTGGAGGTAAATTTAAATGGCCAACATTAACAGAGTTATATACAAAGTTATTTAACACTTCTTTTGAGGAAGCCCATAATGCAGCGTTTGATGTATTAGCAACAGGTAAAGTATTCTTCGAAATTATCAAACGAGGAATCACAAAAGTTGCCGAAGTTTCAGATTTACAAACGGTTAATTATCAAGCACCTGATTTAACTGATTTATACAAACACGAGCAAGCCTGGAAAGAAAGAAAAAATAAGAAAACTGAACCTTCTGTCACTTCGAGCGGCGTCGAGAAGTCTACAATATTAACAGATGCTACAAAACTAAAATTCTCCCATCTTCATAATCATACACAATTCTCTGTTCTTCAATCCACTAGTGATGTGAAGGAGTTGGTAAAGAAAGCTGTATTTTATGATATGCCTGCTGTTGCTATGACCGATCACGGTAACATGTACGGAGCTTTTCAATTTTGGCAAGCCATTGATAAACACAATAAAAGTGTAAAAGAGCATAACGCAGCAATTACTAAAGGTGAAAAAGAAGGCGATTTACAAAATGAATTAAAATGTATCATTGGTTGTGAATTATTTATTTGTAAAGATCATAAAGATAAAACTAAACAAGACAATGGATACACTCAAGTGTTCATTGCTAAAAATCGAATAGGCTATCAAAATTTATCGAAGCTAAGTTCGGTTGGGTTAATTGATGGTGCTTACTATGTGCCACGTATTGATAAAAATTTATTATTACAATACAAAGATGGATTAATTGCGACTACAGGTTCTTTGTCTGCCGAGATTCCTAGTTTAATTTTAAATGTTGGTGAAGAGCAAGCGGAAGAAGTGTTTGTTTGGTATAAAGAATTATTTGGCGATGATTTTTATGTAGAGTTAAATCGCCATGATTTACAAGAAGAAAACCACGTTAATGATGTGTTATTAAGATTTGCAGCTAAGTACAATGTTAAATACTTTGCCGCAAACAGTAATTACTATTTAGATAAAAATGGATTTGATGCGCATGATATTTTATTGTGTGTAAAAGATGGCGAGAAAAAAGCGACACCAGTTGGTCGTGGACGAGGCTTTAGATATGGCTTGCAGAACAAGGAATTTTATTTTAAATCTCCTAAAGAGATGATAGAATTGTTTGCTGATATGCCAGAAGCTATTGAAATGACTAACGAAATTGTGGCAAAGGTGGAACAATTTAAATTAGGGCGAGATATTTTGTTACCTAAGTTTGAAATTGCACAGGATTTTATTGACGCTAATTTAGAAGAAATTGATGCCTCCCATCAACGTATCATTGCCTTAAAAGAAAAAGGTTGGGCGGAGAAAAACTTATCTCCGGAAGCGATTGAAATCCAAAAGACAGAAATGCGTGTGATTGCAGAGCAGTTTATTTACATGTCTCATTTAACATGGGAAGGTGCACGTAAGCGTTATCCGGATATGTCAGATTCTACAAAAGAACGTATTGCTTTTGAATTAGCTACTATCGAAAGAATGGGTTATCCCGGCTACTTTTTAATTGTAGCGGATTTCATTGCCGAGGCACGTAAAATGGGAGTTGCTGTTGGCCCAGGTCGTGGTTCTGCAGCTGGTTCCGCAATTGCTTATTGTTTATGGATTACTAACGTTGACCCAATTAAGTTCGATTTACTATTTGAGCGTTTCTTAAATCCGGATCGTATTAGTATGCCCGATATAGATATTGACTTTGATGATGAAGGGCGCGATAAAGTCATTAAATACGTGATTGATAAATATGGATTTAATCAAGTAGCTCAAATTATTACTTATGGTACGATGGGTGGAAAGTCTGCTATTAAAGATACCGCAAGGGTTTTAGATTTACCATTAGAAGATTCTAATAATTTATCCAAAGCATTTCCTGATAGTTTAGATGCTAAATTGAAAAAGTTATTGAAACCAGGAGGTATCGATCAAAAATATTTAGATGGCATTAAAGATAAACGTGAGGTAGTTGAACAATCTCATAACTTCAGGAAATTAGCTGAAGGTAATTCGCCACAAGCAGCAGTTTTAAAACAAGCCTATGAATTAGAGGGTTGTTTACGAAACGTTGGTATTCATGCCTGCGGTGTTATTATCACGCCAGATGACATGGTGAAGTTTGTGCCTGTTACTAAAGCAAAAGATAGTGATATGCTTGTTACTCAGTTTGATAATTCAGTAGCAGAAAGTGCAGGTCTATTAAAAATGGACTTCTTAGGTTTAAGAACTTTAACCATTATTAAAGATGCGATTAGTTATATTAAAATAAATCATGGGGTTGATATTGATATTGATGCCATAGATTTAGAAGATAAAAAAACATACGAATTATTTCAACGAGGCGAAACAAACGGTGTGTTTCAGTATGAGAGTGCCGGTATGCAAAAATCTTTAAAAGATTTGAAGCCAGATACCTTCAATGATTTAATTGCCATGAATGCTTTGTATCGTCCAGGCCCAATTGCTTACATTCCAAATTATATTAATCGTAAACATGGTAAAGAACCTGTGGTGATGGATTTAGAAGGGATGGAAGAATACCTTGGTGAAACTTATGGTATTACCGTTTATCAGGAACAGGTAATGCGACTGTCTCAAAAATTAGCAAACTTTACCAAAGGTGATGCGGATACCTTGCGTAAAGCAATGGGAAAAAAAGACAGAGCAACGCTTGATAAAATGAAAGGTAAGTTCATTGATAATTGTAAAGCTAATAATCATGACCCTGTTGTTGCCGAAAAAGTTTGGAAAGATTGGGAAGCATTTGCGAGTTACGCTTTTAATAAATCTCACTCAACCTGTTATGCTTATGTTGCATTTCAAACAGCATATATCAAAGCGCATTATCCATCAGAGTTTATGGCTTCGGTATTAAACCATGCCGGAAGCATTGATTCTATTTCCTTTTTAATGGAAGAATGTAAACGTATGGGCGTAAAAGTACTTGGACCAGATATTAACGAAGGTTTTGCGAAGTTTGCTGTAATACCAGGCGGTACAGATATTCGTTTTGGAATGGGCGCTATTAAAGGAGTAGGAGAGAACACGGTTAATAATATTATTGAAGAAAGAAATGCAAATGGAAAATTTGTTTCTGTTTTTGATTTAGCAAAACGTTTAGATAGTAAATGCGTTAATAAAAAATCGTTGGAAGGACTAGCATTAGCTGGTGGCTTTGATAGTTTTGAAGGAATTCATCGAGCGATGTTTTTTACTCCAGATGCAGATGGTTTAACATTAACCGACAAAATGATTAAATATAGTAATCAAATGAGTTTGGGTAATGATACATCACAAGCGAGTTTATTTGGTGGCGATGATGAAATTGAAATTACAGAACCTCAATTGCCTCAAAAAATTGAAGCTTGGGGAAAATTGGAAGAATTGGCAAGAGAAAAAGAAGTGGTAGGTTTCTTTATCTCAGGTCATCCTTTAGATCCATATAAACTAATTATCGAACATAAGTGTAATGCCAATTGCGCCCAATTAAAAGCAGGCTTAGAGCCGTTTAAAGGAAAAGAGGTGACCTTTGGTGGAGTGATTACTGGTTTTGAAAACAGAACCAGTAAAACAGGAAATGCTTTTGGTAAACTCATTGTTGAAGATTATCATGGTTCAGTAGAACTCATGTTGTTTGGTAAAGACTTTGTAGAGTACAGTAAATTTATGGTATCGCCATTGTTTGTCTATGTAAAAGCAAAAGTACAAGAACGTTATGGACAACCAGGCAGTTTAGAATTAAAAATTCAAAAAATAGAATTACTTGAAACAGTAAAAGAAAATATTTTCTCAAGCATGAAATTGAAAATGGACATAGCAGCTATTAATGACCAATTGATTGCTAATATTGAATCTATTTTTAATTCATCTCAAGGTAAATGTAGTGTCGAGTTTTTTGTAGAAGACCCCGCAGAAAATTTAAGTGTGAAATTGTTTTCCAAATCTCAAAAAATTGCTGTAAGTACGGAGTTAATGAATGAATTAGATAAAATTGGAAGTTTAACTTATGAGTTGACGTAGTGATATGTTTATGAAGAATGTAGGAATAAAATTTTTTAGCTCAATAGTTTTTTTGTTATTCGTTTCTTGTTCGGATTCATTTGATGGCAAGAATGGTATTAAAACAGTAAAATTTCCTGGTACAGATAAAATTTGTCAGACTATTGAGTACAAAGACGGGAAAAAGAATGGTACTTTAAAAGAGTACTTTGAAAACGGTAATTTAAAAACAGTTCAGCAGTTTAAAGATGATAAAAATGTGGATTCGGCATTGTATTATCACATTAATGGAAAATTGGCAGCTATTCAAATTCATCATGATGGATACAAATCTGGTTGTTGGAAAAAATTCAATGAACAAGGAAAGTTGTATTCTGAGATGCATTTTAAGAAGGGATTAGTTGATAGCGTAGCGTTAACATATACTTATAAAACGCTTCACTTAATTGAAAGGTTTAATTTTAAGAGTGGTTCGAAACACGGTAAACAAGAAACATTCTATAATAGTGGTAAACCAAAAAGCGTTGAGTATTACAATGATGATAGATTATGTTTGGGAACTACAGAATGGCTAGAAACTGGCGAATTAGTTAATAATGATTTCTCTATTAAGTATGTAGAACAAAATAAAGTAAATATTGAAAATACACTCTATTATATTGTTTCTCTAGAGAATCCAAGTCCAGATGATGAAGTGTTTAGGGTTTCTGATAAAGATACAGGAAGTGTTGTTTCGCAGATGTCGAGATTAGAGAGAAGAGGAAATGATTTTGTACTTCAGTTTTCAGTTTATCAAGGAGGTTTTGTGATGGAAAAAGTAAAATTAGCAGCATATCGTAAAACCAGATTAGGCAATACGTTCATTAAAACAATTAGTTTTAATGCTTCAGCAAATCATTTTTAAATTAAAGTTGATTTAGTCTAAGTTTTAACCCAAAATTGTCAGGAGAGTATATTAATCCATTTTTTAATGTTTGTCGTGCTTTAGCAATATTTCCCTTTTTATAATAAACTCCGGCTGCAAAGGAATATGCTTTTTCAATAAAAGTATCATTTGCTTTGGTATCTTTTTTTGTATTTATTAAGTTTTCAAATTCCTTTAAATATGTTTCTCCTTTATTAATATCATTTACAGCAAAACTTTGATAAGATAACTCTAATATGCAATTTGCTTTTACTCCGTTAAATCCATTATTTTCATTGGTGAAATCAAAGTATTTAGAATATAAATCCATTAATTTAATGATATCGCGCGGATCATTTTTTCCTTTTACTTCTCTCTCTAAATAACTTAAAATAATACCTTGTAAGTTCGCATTTTTCGGGTTGATATTGTATGCTGCCCTTAGGTGAGGTAATTCATAAGCTGAATCTTTGTTATTTAAATAACCTAGGCGCGCTAATTCATGATGATAACTGTATGATATTTCATTATTTAATACTGTGTCTGAAATTTCTTGAATAATGATTTTATATGATTCATCATAAAGTGAGTAGTTAGAGTTATTTATTAATTGACTTTCGGTTAACCGTAGGAATTCATTTTTTAAAAATTCATTACTTAATTCGTCATCATTTTGAATTCTAAAACGACATAAAAGCGCAAGATTTTCAACTTGTTCTTTTTTCTCGTACTTATTATTTTGCACATTGAATATAAGTGTTGATTTCAAAATGTATTTATTTCGATCGTACGGATTTAAGTAATATGCTTTTTTTATTTCGTCAATTGCCTCACTGTACTTTTTTTCTTCCAAATAATAGATAGAATAATTGCTATATTGAAGACTCACTACTTCAGGTAATGTTAAGCCTTTTGAACTGAAATAATACTTATCAAATAATTGATTAGCCGTATTGCTTTCGTATTCGGATTTAGAAATTAATTTCGAGTTATATAAACTTTTAATATATTGATGAATAAAGTTATCATTAAACTGATAATATCCTTTTTCAGGACTAGTTGTTTCAATCAATATTTTAAACGATTGAGGGTATGTCACTAAATACACATGTTGTGGAGCTTCAATAACATTGAATGGAATGTCTAATTTAGTATAAATAATAGCATACAATGCTGATGCTGAAACACAATTATATTCACCCTTAGTGAAAATATCGGAAAAACTATTTTGAAGTTTATATACTTTTAAGAATTGTTTATGCACGTAATCATAAACGTATTTCACTTTCTTTACTTCCGATTTACCATTTATTTCTTGTTTTAAAATTTTTACACAATCATTTATTTGTTGAAGAGCTTTAACGTCGCTATATACATTACCTTTTTCATAAGAAGATAGAAGAAGACTCACAACATTGTCTGGATTTGATAGATCAGTTTTAGTGAAAGCTAGTTTCTCTTCTGTATTTTTGTAGTTTAAATCTATTTTTTTAACAAGCGAATCATTATTCTGAGAAAAAATAGGAATGTATAATAGAATTAAACATACAAAAGAGTATATTTTTAGAATCATAGTTTTTGAGCTTTATTAGCCATAAAAGTAACAATAAAACTGAAAACACCTGCCGGATTTTTGATTTGCCAGCAGGTGTTAATTCAATTAGTTGATTTAAGCAATAAAAGTTGCTTCCGAAGTAATTGGCACACTCAAAACTTTAGAGATAATACAATTCTTTTCGGCATCTTTTGTAATGGCTGTAAACTCATCTGCACTAATACCGTCAACACTTCCTGAAATTATTAAATGTACGGCAGTTACCGCTAAACCTTCCATAGTTACAACGGCCTCTGTATCCAATGCTTTTGGGTTTAATCCTTTAGCGGTTAACATCGCTCCTACAGCCATAGTAAAACATCCGGCGTGAGCAGCAGCTAATAGTTCTTCAGGATTTGTTCCTGCTTCACCTTCTTCAAAGCGGGTTTTAAAACTATAATTGGTGTTATTTAAAATGCCACTTGGAGTGGTTAATGTTCCTTTTCCCTCTTTCAATGTTCCTGCCCAATGGGCTTTTGCTGTTCTTTTCATTTCTATATTTTTAGTTGATGTTAAGTTAATTAAAAAATACGGTTAATCCTTTTATATTAGCAAACAATCTCACGGCATCATAAATGCGCTGTTGTGATGTACCCATTTTTATTAAGGACTCTTCATGAGCGTTTACACATAGCTCGCAACCATTTAATGAAGAAATGCCTAAACTCATTAATTCAAAAAACTCTTTCCCCATGGTTGGATTTCCCATTACTGTCATTTTAATGCCAGCTGGTGTTGTTTGATAAAACTCTTTTTTTGTGAAATGACGAAAACGGTAAAATACGTTATTGACATTGAGTAAAGACACACAAGCATAAGTTTCTAAAATCTCTTCTTGTGATGCACCAGCTAACTTTGCTTTTTCTAATAAGGCATGTTCCAATGTTTTTGTCTTTTCATTGATCGTCACACTTAGAGCTAATAATGCACTTTCTTTTTCTGATAGATTTTCATATTTAAGTGCATTACCCACATTGATTTTTAAATCTTTTAGGTAACGCGCTTCTATATGTCCCATATCAACCAACGCTTTTGGAGCATCAGATGTATAATTGATTGTATTTAATAAACCTTCTAAGGTTTCATTAATGATTGTATTTTCCATGATTTTTTTTGTTTTTAGGCGTGAATAGTTTCTTCTCCTTTTTTCCAGTTACAAGGACATAATTCGTCTGTTTGCAAAGCATCTAAAACTCTGATGACTTCGTTCACATTTCTACCAACGTTTAAATCATATACACTTACCCAACGTACCATCCCTTGTGGATCAACGATATAAGTTGTTCTGTAAGCGATTTTTTCGTTAGTATCTAAAATTCCTAATTCCTCCGCTAATGATTTTGAGGTATCTGCTAACATGGGAAATTTTAAGTTTTTTAAATCTTCATGATTTTTTCTCCAAGCTAAGTGTACAAATTCTGTGTCGGTTGATGCTCCCACTAATACGGTATCTCTGTCAGAAAAATCCTGAACATGCTTATTAAACTCTGCTATTTCTGTCGGACACACGAATGTGAAATCTTTTGGCCACCAAAATTGTACCATCCATTTTCCTTTAGCTAAATGAATGTCGTTATTAATCATTTCAAATTCTTTGCCTTGTTCTGTTGATACAACAGCTTGTTTGTTGAATTCTGGGAATTTAGACCCTACTGAAATTACTCTTGTTGTTTCCATTTTTATTTATTTTTTAATTGTTTATTATTTTTTGATGTCACCCTGAGCGGAGTCGAAGGGTGATTGGTTGATGTTTTTCAATATGAAGTAAATAGTCTTCGACTCCGCTCAGACTGACATTTACTTCATATTTCTAATGATTTAAATAGGCACTATACATCCAAGTCAATTTTTCTTGTTCTCTGATATAATCGCTCATTAAAGCATTTGTTCCTTCGTCATTTGTTTCACCTGCAAGAGATAAAATTTCTCTTTGTAAAGTGATGATAATTTCAAAAGCGTTTAGGATTTCTGCCATAGCAACTTTTCCGTCACTAATGTTTGTTTTCTCTTTTACAGTAGAATGCCTTAAATAATCACTATAACTGTGAACAGGTGTATAGCCTAATGTTAAGATACGTTCAGCGATTTCATCTATTTTTAATTGCAGATTATTATAGATTTCTTCAAACTTCACATGTAATTCGAAAAAGTTGTTGCCTTTAATGTTCCAGTGGAAACCACGAACATTCATGTATAGTAACTGATAATTAGAAAGTAATTGATTTAACTGATTTGATAATTCTACACAATCTTGAGTTTTTAACCCTATTCTATTTTTCATGATTTCTATAATTTTAAATTCTGATACAAATTTGTAGCCTTTTAAGTTATCAATCAAACTGATATTTTATATATTTGTATAGATAAAATCTATATTATGAATTTACAACAATTAGAATATATTATTGCCGTTGATAAGCTAAAGAACTTTGTTAAGGCTTCTGAAGTTTGTTTTGTTACTCAAGCCACCTTAAGTATGATGATTAAGAAACTGGAAGAAGAACTAGATGTGAAAATATTTGATAGAAGTAAGCAGCCAGTTAAAACAACAGATGTAGGTGAAAAGCTCATTATACAAGCTAGAAAAATTGTGGCCGAGTCAAAAAAACTAAAAGAAATCATTCAGAACGAAAAAGGAATTGTAAGTGGAGAATTAAAAATTGGAATCATTCCCACGTTGGCGCCTTATTTATTACCCTTGTTTTTAAAACAGTTTATGCAATCGTATCCATTAGTAAAATTGATTATTAATGAATACACGACGGATGTGATTATGCATAAGCTAAAAACTGGAGATATTGATGCGGGAATTTTGGCAACTCCCCTTCATGATTCTGCCATTACGGAGCATGTGTTGTTTTATGAAAAGTATTATTTATACGTAAATCAAAAAGAAAAAGGTTTTGATAAACAATATGTATTACCCAAAGATATTGATGTGAATCGTTTGTGGCTATTAGAAGAAGGACATTGTATGCGTTCACAAATATTAAACTTTTGTACTTTAAAAAAGCAAAAAGAATCCGAAGAGCATTTTCATTATAATGCCGGAAGTATTGAAACCTTAAAGAATATGGTTGATACTAATTTTGGAATGACCATTATCCCTGAATTAACCACGTATCATTTAACTGGCTCACAACAAAAACGAATTCGTTCGTTTAAATCACCTGAACCTGTGCGTGAAATAAGTTTGATTACTCACCGAGAGTTTATAAAAGTCAAATTAGTTCAATGCTTACATGATTGTATTTTATCTGTTATTCCTGATGAAATGAAAAGTAAAAAGAATTTGAGTATTGTTGAGATTTGATTTTTTGAATGTATAACCCTGGCAGGGTTTTAGCAAACTTATATAGAACCCTGTCAGGGTTAAAAATCACAGGTTATTAACCTTCAACTCAAAATCAGAATTACCAATATTAGTAATAAAACTGATATAGGATTTTTTATCTATGAAAAATAGATTTAAGTTTTGTCCTTGTTCGGATTTTAATAATGTTTTGTATTCTAAACCTTTTTTACCCATAAAAATATAGTTGTAAGATTTTTTAGCAGATAAAATGTCTGTTTTTTTCAAAACATAAAAAGCATTATTTAAATCATCTAAAGCTGTTTTTATAACGACCTCATTTAATGGTTTTTTGTATTTGAATCTGTCGTAATCGCCTATATCATTCAAGATATATTTGCCATAATTATCTCCTTTTGCTAAACTCATAAAGTTTTGGATAACTTTACTACTAATAGTAAATGTTGAGCGATTCACATCATAATCAACATCATTAGGTACTAGATTAAATTGCCAAGAACTATAATAGGTCAATACATTTGGTAATGTTTGTTCATATACGTCCGACCAAATATTATAACTGCCATCTGTGTTTTTATCAAACTCTCTTATTTTTAAATGAAAGGATTGCAAGCCAGTTTGTGTTTTGGTTTGTATGGGTAATGGAAACACTTTTTCTACCCTTTGAGTCACATCTCCTAAACTATCAATCGTTACTAAAAATAATTTATGGTTTTTAGCTTGCGAGGTGAAATTTGATGTTTTGGTTTTAAAATCAATACTGTTGACATCATAAACACTGCCAATCACAGCGATGCTTTTTGTTTTTTTATCAATAATAAAATTCGACATTAAAAAATGACGCTGATCACCTTTAGCATTTAATTTTGTACCTCTGATAATTACTCCTGTGTTGGCGTTAATACGTAAAATCCATTGTCCTTTTTTTAATCCATCAAACACATGAGCATAAACGATTACTTGATGAGTGTCGGCTGCTATAACTGATGCACGATAAATGTATTTTCTTTCAAATGCAAATTGCCATTTAAAGTCATATTCAAAAGGTTTGTTCATCGATTTTACATGATACTTTGATAAGTAAAATTGTTTATCAGATGAATCTGCTACCGTTCTTATCACGTATAAATCTTGTTTATACGCTAACTTTTCATCATCAAACACAGTCAATGAATTAATATGATTGGCATCGTAGTTTTCGGCAGTAGCAATTTGTTTTAAGGAATCGGTTACTCTGAATAAACTCACTACATTTTTTTGATTCGCTAATTGAAAATAAAAATTTAATACATCATGCATCGTATCAGCACTTATTTCCAGATAATCCGATGGCGTATGCTTTCCTAAATTAAAATCCACACTATCCTTTGCCTGAAGTTGTGTGTTATATAAAAAACATTTGAATTTGAGATTGGTCTTTGATTGCTCATAGCCAAATACATATAAAGAATTGTGGAAATTAAGAACATTGGCAGATAGTAAATTGCGTTTAATAGTTTGCCCACTAACAAGGCTTGTAAAGCCTATAATTAATATTGCAATTTGACTTATTTTGCCCATTATATACAAATATAGCCATTAATAAAACAAACCAAAATCTTTTGCAATTCCCTTATTAAAACCTTATTCTTGTACTTCAAAAATTAACAAAAATGACCACTAAATTATTTATTGTTCCGATTTCAGCAGCCTTAATTTTAGGCTCATGTAAATCCAATCAATCTGATATTACTTCACAAGAAGTAGTTGTAAAAAAAGATACTGTTATGAAAGAATTATCTGAGCCTTTTGAGTATGTGAGCGAACAGTTTGCTGACTTAAGAATTTTACGTTATGAAGTGCCAGGATTTGACCAATTATCTCTTCAACAAAAAGAGTTGTTGTATTATTTATCTGAAGCAGCTTTGTGCGGTAGAGATATCATGTGGGATCAAAACTATAAGTTCAATTTAACTATCCGTAAAACGATTGATGCGATTGCAGAATCATACAAGGGCGATGTAAATAACGAAGATTATAAAAAGTTTATGGTATATGCTAAACGTGTTTGGTTTAGCCGTGGTATTCATCATCATTATGGAAGTGAGAAATTTTTTCCAGAGTGTTCTCAAGAAGTTTTTGCTCAATTTATTTCCAATGCAGATGCAGCTAAATTACCTTTAAATGCTGGAGAATCTGTAAAAGATTTCACGACTCGTTTATTACCAATTATTTACGATCCAAAAATTGCTCCTAAAAAAGTAAGTTTAGACTCGAAGAAAGATTTGATTTTAAATTCAGCAGTAAATTTTTACGAAGGTGTTAATCAGCAAGAAGCCATTGCTTTTTATGAGAAAATGGTAGATAAAAAAGATACAACACCTGTGATGATTGGCTTAAATAGTAAGCTAGTAAAAGAAAACGGTGTGATTGTAGAAAAAGTTTGGAAAGTTGGCGGAATGTATACTCAAGCTATCGAAAAAATTGTTTATTGGTTAGAGAAAGCAATTACAGTAGCTGAAAACGCTGAACAAAAATCCGCTTTAGAAAAATTAGTGGTGTTTTATAAATCAGGTTCGTTAAAAGATTTTGATGATTACAACATTGCTTGGGTAAAAGATACTCAAAGTGCAATTGATGTAACCAATGGTTTTATTGAAGTGTACGAAGATCCATTAGGAAAAAAAGCAACATTTGAATCTGTAGTCTCTGTGCGCGATTTTGAAGCATCTAAGCGTATAGCAACCATTGGCGCTAATGCACAATGGTTTGAAGATAATTCAACGTTATTGCCTGAGCACAAAAAGAAAAACGTAAAAGGTATTTCAGCTAAAGTAATTAATGCAGTAATGGAAAGTGGCGATGCAGCTCCATCTACACCAATTGGAATTAATTTACCAAACAATGAGTGGATTAGAGAAACTCATGGTTCTAAATCTGTGAATTTAGGAAACATTGTGGAAGCTTATGATAAAGCAGCTGGTGGAAGTGTAGTAAACGAATTTTATTACAATGATGCAATTAAGAAAAATGTATTAGATTATGCAGGTTTAGCAGATAAATTACATACTGATATGCACGAAGTAATTGGTCACGCAAGTGGACAAATTGAACCAGGTGTGGGTCAACCGCACGAGACGTTGAAAAATTACGCTTCTGCATTAGAAGAAGGTCGTGCTGATTTAGTGGCTTTATATTATTTAATGGATCAAAAATTAGTGGATTTAGGTGTGATGCCATCTTTAGAATATGGTAAAGCATCTTACGATGAGTATATCACTAAAGGTTTAATGGTTCAGTTATCTCGTTTAAAATTAGGAGATAATATTGAAGAAGCTCACATGCGTAATCGCCAAATGATTGCTAAATGGGCTTTTGAAAAAGGTCAAAAAGAAAACGTGATTGAAAAGAAATTTGAAAATGGCAAAACTTATTTTGTGATTAACGATTACTTAAAATTACGTGTGTTATTTGGAGAATTATTAAAAGAATTACAACGTATTAAATCTCAAGGCGATTATAAAGCAGGTAAAGCTTTAATTGAGAACTACGGTGTAAAAGTTGATTTAGCATTGCATAAAGAAGTATTAGAGCGTTATTCTAAATTAAGCATGGCACCATACCAAGGCTTTATTCAGCCAAAATTAACACCGGTAATGAAAGACGGAAAAATAGTTGATGTAAAAATCGAGTACCCAAAAAGCTTTACACAACAAATGTTAGAGTATAGCAGAAACTATAGCTACTTACCGGTAATTAATTAATTATTGGATTTATATTTCCCCCTCTGGAGGGGGAATGGTGATGATAAACCGTCTCACGCTCAGTGAAACAAAAAAGGGGGGATATATAATTACCCTCCTTTTTTTATTGTAAAAAATATTAGTTGCTTACTTTTTTATTCTCCAAATAGTTCCATTTTTTGTTGTAAGGT
>JAEUTR010000335.1 GCA_016787365.1 Bacteroidia bacterium | reverse complement strand
TTCAAAAAGGCATTCATAATTGCAGAGTTAGAGCTAATTGCACTATTTACAGAGTTACAGTAACTGCCCCAGTTTTTTAGTCCGGTTAAGTTTGTCGGAAAATCAACAGGTACTCCAAAATAACCAAAAGCTTCGTCCCATGCTTTTTCTTGTGCAGTTAATCCATTTACTTTGGTCACATTATCATAAGTTGCTATATTTTTTAAGATAGTAGTAGCTTGAGCATAAAAAACAGTCCCCATAATTCCTTTTTCTGCTACTTCTTTATATTCAAAACCATTAGCGTCTACTAAAATAGCTCTTGCCGGAGAAATTAACTTCCCTTTAACACCATTAGATGCTGTGGTAACTGTAGGATTTGCTGCGGATGTTGTGCTTGCAGATTCTGCATCATCAAAACTTGCTTCTAAAGTTGTTTGAAAAGAAAAAGTATTATCAGTTTTATCTTTTAATTGTATACCGGATGAGTTTAAGCCTGCTCCTGTAAAATGACTATTTACATTTGCGTACATATCTTTTAACTTTTGGGCTAACAATGTAGGTTGCGTAGTTTGAGTAGTTGTATGCGTTGATCTTAAATAGGTTGTAATTTCACCTAGCATGGCAATACGCTGTGTTGAACTTGCAAAATCAGCATTTGTGAAATTGTAGGTCGTTGGAATTGAATAAGAAGGTCCAGTTGGTGCCGGAGTTTCTTCAACCGGATCATTTTTTGTATCCTTTTTACACGATGTTGTTAATACAATCATTGAAATAGGTAAACCTATTAGCAGAGATTTAGTTAAGTGGAATTTCATATCTTGTTATTTAGATTAATTATAATTATGAATCAAAAGTATATGAAAAGATATCGATGGGAAATACCTAAAATGCGGTATTTTAAAAGTTTAGTTTATTATAAACAAAAACAGCCTGCATTCGCAGGCTGTTTTAGGATATTCAGATGAAATAATTAATCTCTTTTACCAAATAAACGTAATAGAGATAGGAATAAATTAATGAAATCCAGATATAAAGTCAAAGCCCCCATTACACCAATTTTTTTAAAGTCAGAAGAGCCATCGTTGGCTTGTGCTAATTCTTTAATTTTTTGAACATCATAGGCAGTTAAGCCCGTAAATACAATAACGCTAATGATACTAATTATGTAACCCATAGTATCACTTTTCATAAACATATTAATTAATGACGCGATTACCACACCAATTAAACCAATCATTAAAAGAGATCCCATTTTGGTTAAATCGGTTTTTGTAGTATATCCTGCAACAGCCATTATACCAAATAAGGCGCAGGTACTTGCAAATACAACTCCAATCGAATCCAGATTATATACCAAGAAAATAGAGCTTAAGCTAACTCCCATTAAAGCTGAAAATCCAAAAAAGATTCCCATTAATGCAACAAAAGACAATTTATTGAAGGCAAAATTCATGACAAGCACTAAACCAAGTGGCGCAAACATTACAATCCAGCCTATCATTGATGTGCCTATCTTGTTCCCCATTTCATCAACTTTATATAATAAGTTACCTAATTCAGGATTGTATGCAAATAATAAGGAACAAACAGTAGTAACTGCTAACGCTAAAAACATCCATGTAAATACCGATGCAAAAAGCGAACGTTCATTTACTATTGTTGCACTTTCAATGTTGCTAAGATCTGTTTTTCTAAAGTTGTTATCCATCATATATTTTTTGTGTGTAAAGATACTATAATATTGTGGCAGGTATTTCTAAAAAATGCTAAAAACGATTAGACTTTTAGCATTACCTGTACTAAAAACATTCTGGGAGCTCTCACATCACCTGGCCTTAAACTATATTCGGCATTAAATACATTATTTACAATTAATGATGTTTTTAATCGTTTTGATAACTGATAAGATATTCTCATATCGTGAATCCAATCGCCTTTATTATGTTTTTTTCTGTATTCTTTTAAGCCAGGTAAAATATAAGTAGTAGGCACAGCATCAAAATCTATTCCTGCAGCAACATCATTATACTCATGTAGAATACTTTGTACAAAACGTCTGTCTACGTTTTCCATAAAGCTGTAATATCTTACGCTCCAACCAACAGATAGTTTTTTATAATCCAATTGTAAATCAGATTTAAAAAGTTGCTGATTTCTGTATTTTAAAACTTTTAATCCTTCAATGCCTAAGGTATCAGTTTTTGGGTCATAATCCGGATCAACCGGGTTAGTGTATGTAAAGCCAATAAGTGTTGTTACGTTAATCGGTCCCATTTTTCCGGTTCCTGAAATGGACGCATCAATACCATTAATACGCGCTCTTCCAACATTTTGTGATTTAAATCCTGCATATTTAATGTCCTGATAAAATATTCCTGTTTTTGGGCCATATATATCAAATGCAAATTCCACCATGTCCTGGTATTCAGTCCAAAATCCTGCTACATCCAAAAACCCCTTAAAATTAAATAGTTTAAATCCTTGTTTAATGCCTATCTCTGCACTCCAACCTCTTTCAGGTTGTATGTTTTGATTTGGATAAATTTTTAAAGCACTTACACTTGTGCTCACATATTTTTCGGCAATAGTAGGGAAACGGTAGCCTTGACCAAATGAAGCACGTAAAAAAGTATATTCTAACACATGATAATTCATTCCCGCTCTGAATACAGGTTGAAAAGGGAGATTATTTAATTTTGGGCTTAAATAACCTCTTGTGTATGACGTATCTATTCGGTTATATTCTCCTCTTAAACCAATAGATGTTGTGAGTTTTTTGTATTTATAATCAAACTGTGCATAACCTGCATAATTTTTTCCTGAATGTCTTCCGTATAAAGAATCTGCAATCACTTGTTGCTCCATATACACGGCTCCATAGGTCATGGTGAAATTATTTTTATATCTTTTCTGATATTGGAATTCACTATAGTATAACTCGGCTCTTGAACCTTGATTTTTATCATTGGTATTATTAGTTAAGTAATATCTTGAGCGTAAACTATATTTTCCTCCTTTTTTTGTATAGTAATTAATAAAAGGATCTACATTCATTCGTTGATTTGAAAAACGTTGAATATTCATACCTTGTGGAAAGTATACAGAATCTGCATTTTGCCATAAGAAAAATAATCCTCCACGGGTTTCCATCATATTTGTATTTAAGCCAACAGATAATCCTTGTATCTCTTTAAAATTATATCGTAGATTGGCATTGAAACGTGCTCTTTTTTCTGTTTCAAGATAACGATATCCTTCATCGTTGTACATGTGTCCGCCCAAAACAACATCTAACTGTCCAATTTTTTCGGAATGTGAAAAGTTAACTCCGCTTTGTGTTTGGCTAGTACCTTTCCACCATTTATATTTCGAATTTTTTGGAGCATCATATGCAGCGCCAAACAAGGTAACAGTTGTTTGAGGTTTATCTTTTGCGTAGGCTGTTCGCATATTAATTACTCCATTCATAGCAGAAGATCCAAATAATGCAGAGGATGCTCCTTTAATTACTTCTACCTGTTCCAAATTTTCAAGAGGTAAATAATTCCATTTTATATCCGCGGCATCGGCACTAATCATTGGCATTTCATCTACCAACATTAATACTCTTGTTCCTGCGCCGTAGCTATAACCACTTCCGCCACGAATACTGGCTTGTCCATCTGAAACAACAACGCCTGGAACTTGGTTCATAATAATATCTAAACTTTGCGAAGCTTTGTTTTCTATTAGTGTGGGTTTTATCACTTCCATACTCACGGTTACATCAGATAATTTTTGCTCAAATCTTCCTGCAGAAATTACCACTTCATCTAATAATTGATTTCCGTTACCTAAAACGATATTTACAAAAGTTGTATCGTTTTCTTTTACAGTAATGGTTTCTGTGTATTTTTTATAACCTACTAAATCGCACTCAACGTTATGATTACCTGCGGTTGTAGTTATATAAAAAACTCCTTCAATATCGGCCGCAACCCCTTTGTCTTTATCCAAAACAACAACAGCACCGGGCAGCGACTCATTATTGGATTTATCTTTGACCGTTCCCTTTACTACACCTAAAGTTTGAGCATAAATTTCGCAAGTGTATAAAAATACACCTGTTAAAATATATTTAACGTTTTTTATCATTATCTCATTATTTTTGCGAACACAATGTAATAAATTACTACAATTTAACAAATGAGCTCTGTCGATTTAACATATCAAATAGGTTTAACTCTTTTAGAAGGAGTGGGGGATGTTTTAGCGAAAAACCTGGTGGCTTATTGCGGAAGTGCGGAGCAGGTTTTTAAGACAAAAAAAGCTCAACTTGAAAAAATTCCGGGCATTGGATCTTATACTTCTGAGGCTATTTTAAAAAGTAAATTTGTTTTGGAAAGGGCAGAGAAGGAAATTAAGTTTATTGAAGATAAAAAAATAGAAGCCCTTTTTTTTACAGATAAAAATTATCCACAACGTTTAAAAAATTGCAATGACAGTCCTGTTTTGCTATATTATAAAGGGAATGCTGATTTAAATGCAGGCAAAGTGGTTTCTGTTGTTGGAACAAGAACTCCTTCGGTTTATGGAAAACAAATTACAGAAAAATTTATTGCAGATTTAGCAGGCAGTGGTTATTTGGTAGTGAGCGGGTTAGCTTATGGCATTGATATTACAGCACATAAATGCTCAATAGATCTTAAATTAAATACAATTGGTGTTTTGGCTCATGGATTAGACAGAGTATATCCTGCAGTTCATTCAAGTATTGCCGAAAAAATGATACAACAAGGAGGATTGCTCACCGAGTTTATGAGTGAAACAAATCCTGACAAAGAAAATTTCCCTAAGCGTAACAGAATTGTTGCTGGAATGTGCGACGCTGTTGTTGTTGTAGAATCTAAAAGAGGAGGAGGAAGTTTAATTACAGCAACGATTGCTAATTCATACAATAAAGATGTTTTTGCTTATCCTGGAAAGGCAGGTGATGTATTAAGTGAAGGATGTAATGGATTAATCAAATCTAATAAGGCAAACTTAATTGAAAGTGCCGCTGATTTGCTTTATATAATGAATTGGAATACCGAAGTTAAAAAGAAGAAAACGACCCAAATACCTTTATTAATTAATTTATCTGACGAAGAGAAAATTATAGTTAAAGCTTTTGAAAACAAAAATCAATTGCATGTAGATGAGATTTGTTATACGACTAATTTTACCATAAGTAAAACATCTACACATTTGCTACAATTAGAATTTGCAAATGTTATCAAATCTCTTCCCGGAAAAATATATGAACTAAACCGCTAAGTACAATCCATAAATTTGGTTTGTTAGTTGCAAATTAATTCAAATTTGGATTCTTTTTTTGCGAAAGTACGGATACTTAAAAATCATTATAAACGTTATTGGAGTAGTTGTTAAAACAAAAAACTCCTTCAGATTTCTGAAGGAGTTTTTTTATGATTGAAATTTTATTTTTTATTTAGTAACATACATTACTTCTTTCACTGCTTTTACTGTACGAGCAACGTTAGGCAAAGATGCTTCAATTAATGTTGGAGCATAAGGCAATGGAACATCTGCTGCTGTGATACGGCGGATAGGTGCGTCTAAATAATCAAATGCATCTTTTTGTACTCGGAAAGTAATCTCAGAAGAAATGCTCGCCAATGGCCACGCTTCTTCAACAATTACTAAACGATTTGTTTTCTTTACTGAATTAATCACTGTATCATAATCAATAGGGCGAACTGTTCTTAAATCAACTACTTCGGCACTAATGCCTTCTTTTTCTAATTCTGCAGCAGCAGCTAAAGCCACTTTCATAATTTTACCAAAGGAAACAATAGTTACATCAGTGCCTTGTCTTTTAATATCAGCAACTCCAATAGGTATTATATATTCTCCATCAGGAATCTCAGATTTATCTCCGTACATCTGTTCACTTTCCATAAAAATAACGGGATCATTATCGCGAATTGCAGATTTTAATAAGCCTTTCGCATCATATCCATTAGATGGAACTATTACCTTCAAACCTGGGCAGTTTGCATACCAGTTTTCAAAAGCTTGTGAGTGCTGAGAGCTTAACATCCCTGCACTAGCTGTTGGCCCTCTAAATACAATAGGGCAATTATATTGGCCACCACTCATACTTAAAAATTTAGCAGCTGCATTAATTACCTGATCAATAGCCACTAACGAAAAGTTAAATGTCATAAACTCAATAATAGGACGTAAACCGTTTACTGCCGCTCCTACTCCAATCCCCGCAAAACCAAGTTCTGCAATAGGCGTATCAATAATACGCTTAGGACCAAATTCCGCCAACATACCTTTACTCACTTTGTAAGCGCCGTTATATTCCGCCACTTCTTCTCCCATTAAAAAAATGGTTTCATCACGACGCATTTCTTCGTTCATTGCTTCGCGCAGGGCTTCTCTAAATTCTATAGTTCTCATAGTAGTTATAAAGTTTCAAATGTAAACAAAAAGCAATGGATTTAAAAGCGAATACAGAAATTATAGAATTGTCTAAAAAATGCCATTTCAGGCCTGTTTTAAAATCCATAAAACACTCTTTTACAAGCTGTTATAGTTTGGTCAAAACAATATAAAAAAACGGATGTTTATCACTTGATTTACAGCCATATTTTTATAAATTTGCTCACCTTTAAAAAAAATACAATATGAAGATATTAGTTCCAATTAGTAATGTTCCAGATACAACTACTAAAATTGCTTTTACTAACGGCGATACAGAATTTAACGCTGCTGGTGTACAATTTATCATTAACCCTTACGATGAGTGGTATGCTCTTGTTCGTGCGTTAGAATTAAAAGAATCTGGTAAAGCTGAAAAAGTAACGTTAATTCACGTTGGTTTAGCAGATAGCGATGCAACCATTCGTAAAGGATTTGCTTTAGGTGCCGATGATGGAGTTCGTATTGATGCAGAAGGACCAGATGCGTATTTTGTAGCAGAGCAAATTGCAAACTATGCAAAAGCAAATGGTTATGATTTAATTATGACAGGTAAAGAAACCATCAGCTTTAATGGTTCATCGGTTGGTGCTATGATTGCTGGTTTTATGGATTTACCTCTAGTATCTTTAGCAACTAAGTTTGATTTAGAAGGCAACAAAGCAACGGTTGAACATGATGTAGATGGAGGAACTCAAGTAGTAGAATGTGAATTACCATTGGTAGTTTCTTGTGCAAAAGGAATGGCAGAACAACGTATTCCAAACATGAAAGGGATTATGGGAGCTCGTACAAAACCTTTAACTGTAGTAGCAGCTTCAGGTTCTGATAAATTAACCAATGTAAAATCATACACATTATCTGCAGGAAGAACTACTGTGAAAATGATTGATGAAAATAATATGGATGAGTTAGTTAATTTATTACATACGGAAGCAAAAGTTATTTAATCATTCAAAATTAACCACATTAAAATTACGATTATGTCAGTATTAGTATACACAGAAATAAATAAGGGAAAAGTAAAAAAAGCATCTTTAGAAGCAGTTAACTACGCTGCTAAAATTGCTGAATTAACTAGCTCTAGCGTTACAGCTATTGCCATTAATGCAGATACTGCTCAATTAGAAGAAATTGGTAAAGCAGGTGCTAAAAAAATATTGTCTGTAAAAAATGATGCTTTAGCATCTTTAGACAGTATGTTAATCTCTTCGGCAGTTGAACAAGCTGCTAAAGCAGAAGGTGCAAAAATTATCATCTTCTCTTTTGATATTACGGGTAAGGCTGCTGCTCCGCGTTTAGCCGCTCGTTTAAAGGCAGGTTTAGTAGCTGGCGCAGTAGATTTTCCAACAGTAAATGGAACTACCTTAGAAGTTAAGAAAAACGTTTTCTCAGGAAAAGCAACTGCTATCTATTCGATCAATAGTGATATCAAAATTATTTCTTTATTACCAAATTCATTCCCTGTTAAATTAGGAGATAACGCAGCAACAGTAACTGATTTTGCAGTTGAATTAGCGGCTTCTAAAATTATAGTGAAAGAAAAAAAATCAACTGATGTTGGTGGTATGATTCCATTACCTGAAGCTGAATTAGTCGTATCTGCAGGTCGTGGAATGAAAGGTCCTGAGAACTGGGGAATGATTGAAGAATTAGCAAAAGAATTAAAAGCTACAACAGCTTGTTCTCGTCCGGTTGCAGATATGCACTGGAGACCACATCATGAGCATGTTGGGCAAACAGGAGTTGCTATTCGTCCAAATTTATATTTTGCGATTGGTATTTCAGGAGCTATTCAGCATTTAGCGGGTGTTAACGGAAGTAAAACGATTGTAGTTATTAATAGCGACAAAGAAGCGCCCTTCTTTAAATCGGCAGATTATGGTGTAGTTGGTGATGCCTTTACAATTGTTCCTAAATTAATTGAAGCGGTTAAAAAATTCAAAGCAAATCAAAACTAAATTCAACCATTTTTTGTATATTAGATTCTCGTTAAAATGGGTATGAAGAAAGTTAGATTAGAAATTGTTGGTTTATCTTACAGTCAAACACAAAGTGGCGCTTATGCCCTTGTTTTAGGCGAAAGTACTGGTAGCCGCCGTTTACCAATTATTATTGGAGGTTTTGAGGCTCAAGCAATTGCTATTGAGTTAGAAAAAATGACGCCAACTCGCCCATTGACGCACGATTTATTTAAAGCCTTTTCAGAAACATTCTCTATTGAAGTGACTGAAATTTTAATATACAATTTAGTGGAAGGTATTTTTTATGCTAAATTAGTTTGCACTGATGGAACTCGTGAAGTAGAAATCGATGCGCGTACAAGCGACGCTATCGCTTTAGCCGTTCGTTTTAATTGTCCAATTTATACTTATGAATTTATTTTAAAATCAGCAGGTATTGTGTTGGATGATGAAACTTTGCCGTCAAACGAAAGTGCTATGTCTTCGGCGCCAGTAGAAGAAATTTCTTCTTCATCAAATCCGGAAGGTGAATACCAATCTAAATCAACCGAAGAATTAAAAAACTTATTGCAAACCGCTTTAGATGATGAGCAATATGAACTAGCTTCAAAAATACGAGACGAAATCAATAACAGAAAACAATCTTAATATTAAAACCCTCAGATAGCTGAGGGTTTTTTGTTTGAGAGAATTAGATCAATAAAATAAGTTTATATCAGGCAGATATTTTATCGTTATAGTAATTCTTTGTAATGCGGTTATACTAAAATAAGTTTAAGATTCAACGATCGTGATTGCCTATAGGGCGTTAATGCAAGTTTTTTCAAATTACCTAAACCCTTCAAAGGCTCCTAAACCAAATAATGAAAAATCATACTTAATAGGATCTTTCTTATCAAAACCTCTAAGAATTTCTGTAATTTCTTCTACAGCCTGCCAATCGTTTTGTACACGATTTAATAGACCTAATTTACGGCTAACGTTTCCTGTATGTAAATCTAAGGGTAAACATAATTGATGAGGTTTTATGGAGTTCCAGATGCCAAAATCAACACCATGTTTATCTTTGCGAACCATCCAACGTAAAAACATACATAATCGTTTGGCACTAGATTTTGCAGATGGGTTAGAGACATGTTTATCCGAACGAGATTCATGCGGGATACTTAAAAAAACAGCTCTGAAATTTGTAATCGCATTTTTCACATCTTTTTCTTGACTCGAAATTTTACCAGAAAAAGCATGTTCTAATCCACTATGTTTGGTGTAAATATTTTTTAAGGAATTTAAAAAGAAAACGCAATCAACTGTATTAAAAGTTCGATGTACGAAACTTTCAAAACGAGTTATATCTTTTTTTGAGAAATTCATAATAAACTCATGCGGATCATTATTCATCAATTGTATAAGTTTATTGCCATTATTAATAATTGAGGCACGTTGCCCCCAGGCAATGGTTGCTACTAATAGTCCAGCAATTTCAATATCTTCTTTTTTTGAAAACTGATGGGGAATAGAAATAGGATCTGTTTCAATAAAAGCGGTATTATTAAACTGAAAATATTTTTCCTCTAATAACTCTTTTACTTCCTTTAAATGAATTTTCATTATTCTAACTTAGTAATATCTAAATCTTTTAATTTGGGATTTAATTTATGTACACCCAAAACAACCAATATGGTCATTACGCCACCAAAAGCAATAGATGGTACTAAGCCTAAAATACGAGCGGCAACTCCGGATTCGAATGCGCCAATCTCGTTACTGCTTCCTATAAAAATACTGTTAACGGCAGCTACTCGTCCTCGCATTTCGTCAGGAGTACTTAATTGCAAAATACTGTGACGAACCACAACGCTAATATTATCAAAAGCGCCTGTAAATAATAACATAGCAAAGGCTAGCCAATAATTTGTGCTAAGTGCAAAAAATATTGTAAACAAACCAAAAGCAGCAACACCTAATAAAAGGCTTATCCCCGCATTTTTTGCGGGTGGCTTTACGGTCATATAAAAAGCCATTAATACCGCTCCTACAGCAGGCGCTGTTCTTAATAAGCCATACGCTTCGGGACCTAAGTGTAGTATTTTATCAGTAAAAGCGGGAACTAAAGCAACTGCGCCTCCAAATAGTACAGCAAATAAATCTAGGGATAAAGCACTTAATACCAGTTTGTTTTTAAATACAAACTTTACACCCACAGTCATGCTTTCCATAAATGTTTCATTTTTTGATTTATTAGGCATTGGTTTAGGCTTAATTAAAGCAAAGCATATAAAAGCGCAAATAAAAAGTCTACAGGTGATTCCATAACACCAATTTGCATGAAAAGAACGGTTGAAACCGTAAATTAATCCTGCAACTACCGGACCTAAAATAGAACCAATGTGCCAGGCAGTACTATTCCATGTTGCCGACTGAGTATATAATTCGCGAGGAATAATTTGGCTCATAAAAGGATGAGTGCTTACTGCTAAAAATGATCGGACAATACCAAAAACAAACACAACGGCAAATAATGCATACATACCAAACCCTTCGACCCAAGTAAAAAATGAGTTACTAAAACCAAATAAAAAAACTGATCCCACAAGCAATGCTATACATCCTATTAATAAAATTTTTCTTCTGCTAATAATGTCTGCAATGTGTCCTGAGAAAAAAGAGGTGGCAATAAATGGTAAAGCTTCTGTTAGGCCAATCATACCTAGTATAATTTCTTCTTTTGAATACTCATAATAAATCTGCAAATTGATAGTGCTCATTTGCATTTGAATAGCAAGTGTTAAAAAGAACCGTGCTAACACAAACCATCTGAACTCTTTGTGTTTTAATATTTGTAGGGAAGAAGAAAGTGACATGCTGTACAAAAGTATTATTTTAAATTTTATTTAAAAACGTTATTTTTAAGCCATATTGGAAGAAATAGAGCATAAACATTTAACTATTAAATCCTGGGCGGAAGACGACCGTCCCAGAGAGAA
>JAEUTR010000038.1 GCA_016787365.1 Bacteroidia bacterium | reverse complement strand
AACATTTCAAAAAAATAACCAGCTATTATTCTTAAATTTAACCTATAAGTTATTATAATTCTTTATAAGTAAACGCATGGAACCTGGAACTAGCAAATTTGATTTAAAGATTTTTCTCATAGATAAAACGTATTATGAATTTAGAGAAAAAAACAATCAAGAAATTATTGATATTATCAAAAGCAATCATGAGAAAAAATTAAGACACAAAAAAACTAATTTTTCCATCGTTAAACCTGAAATTAGTTACCAAAAAGATGAAGAATTTGAATACTGGTCATATTGTTTCAATCAACCTAAAGAAAAATTTTATTGGAAACTATTTCTTCCCGAAGAACTAACAGAAAGTCAAAACTTTGACGTAGTAGAATTTTCGTTTGTATTATTTCTAAAGTATAAAACTGAAATTTATTGTGTAATTAGTGGCAGTGGAATGAATGTTATTAAAAAATTTGTCCATCCAAGTTTTGGCATAGACATTTATCAAAGATTAGCAAAAACTAAAGAAGATATTATTGTAGAACTTAATACTCGAGGTGTTGCAAATAATATTTCCCAAAAAAAAGAAACATTTAACTATAACCAAACTATTGCTGAAACTATAGAGTATTCTCAAGTTCCGACAAAGATTAAATTAAAAATTCGACACGAGTTAAAAGTAAATGAATTTAAAAAGTATAAACTCGATGATAATGTAGCATTAATGGAAGTGGGGTCTTATTTTTATTTGAAAAAGAAAATAGATTTTGAAGAATTAAAACAATTAATAAAAGACCTACAAAAAATTAGAGAAGAAAATGAGTTGACTCAACTAACACTATTCACTAAAATTATAAATCAAAAACTGTTAATTGAACTTGACGAGTATTTAAAGGACATTGTCACTGATGATATATTATCACATAATAATCCTTCTAGTATTAAATATCAGCAAGATATATTAGAAGTTGTTCATCCTACAAAATTAGAGCGATTCTATGAATGTAACAAGTTCATTATAAGACTTAAAAATTCAAGGGGTAAAACAGATATAGAAACAAATGATCGTTCTAAATTATATCATGAATGTACTAAGCATATTAATGAAAACCTTACGAAATTTAATGACCGTTTTGAAGCGAAAGGCAAATTATACAATTTAAATATTGTAGGTTATATAAATGATTCTGAAGTAACATATGGGAATTTCTTTGCACATATAACTGCTGAAATTGAATATTTAAATAAAAAGTATTTCAAAATTGATGGGCATTGGTATATACTAGAAGATGATTTTCTTAGTCTAATGAATAGCGATGCTAAAGATTATTATGCAAAGTATTGTTTAACTGAACAACTACTTCTAAAATGGCATGATTATCAAGATGAAGATGACTATAATAAAAGTCACAGTGGAATTGCAAATTACTATGTTTTAGATAAAGTAATCAAAGATAACATTGAACTATGTGACATATTAATTGTAAAAGACAATAAGGTTTATTTTGTACATGTCAAAGATGGATTCAATACAAAAATGAGAGACTTATATATTCAAGTAATACTATCTGCTAAAAGATTATCAAATGACTTGAAAAATAATAAAGGGGTTAGCTATCTCAAATCTACTCTTAAAGAGTATAATAGTAGAAATTCAAAAAATCAAATTGACTATAAGATATTA
>JAEUTR010000265.1 GCA_016787365.1 Bacteroidia bacterium | reverse complement strand
GTGAAGACATCGAACAAAATTGATAAATAGATGAAATTGCCTCCAGAACATAATCCTTCACATTGTAACTTACAATGACCACGCTTAACGCTATTTTATACTGGCTATTCATCCGTAACAAATATAACTAAATGCTATTATTTCAGGCCAATATTATTTGTATATTTATCCCTCTATGATGTTCGATAAACCGCTAAAAATAGCTTATTTATCTAGTAACGATCCTACTGATAAAAAAGTATGGTCAGGAACCCATTATAGTATATATACTTGCTTGCAAAATTTACCGGCACAGGTAACTATTCTTGGTCCCTATGAACCCAAACTAGCAACTTTTATAGGCAAAATAATAACCGGTTTATCACAATTACTCTTCAAAAAACGATACAATTATCGTCACAGCTATTTGCTGGCAAAAGCATATGGTAAATATTTCAATAAAAAACTGAGTACAGAGAGTTATGACCTTATTATTGCTCCGGCGGCTACCTGCGAATTAGCCTATGTAAAAACCAACATTCCAATTATTTATATATCTGACAGTACGATTCATCTTTCCTTAAACTATCACAAAGCCTTAACCGGATTATTACCTTTTTCGGAAAAGGAGACCAAAAAAATTGAGTGGCTAACACTAAAAAATTGTCAAAAAATTATTGTTTCATCTAACTGGGCAGCTAAATCATTAATTGAAGATTATAAAATTTCAGCAGAAATTGTCGAGATACTTCCTTTTGGAGCTAATATGGAATTACTTCCAACTAAAAAAGAAATTGAGGAAAAAGAAATTTTTCAAACCTGCAAACTATTATTCATAGGAGTCTATTGGGAAAGTAAAGGTGGTGATATAGCTTACAATTGTCTTTTAGAGTTAATAAAAATGGGAATTGATGCAGAATTAACGATATGCGGATGCACACCTCCTGAACATATTTCTCATCCAAAAATTAACATCATTCCTTTCATTAACAAAAATTCAAATGAAGGAATGAAAAAATTATATTCTGTCTTTTTAAATCATGATTTTTTAATATTACCTACACGATTTGATTGTACTCCTATAGTAATATGCGAGGCCAGTGCTTTTGGCTTAATATCAATAATTGCAGACACCGGAGGAGTTTCGGGGCATTTATTATCCGGTTATAATGGGTTTTTAATTCCATACGAAGATAAAGGATTAGGCTATGCAACTGTTATTGCAGAAATTTTTAAGGATAAAGAAAAATTCAATCAACTAAAAAAAAGTAGCAGAGATGAATTTGATAAAAAATTGAATTGGGAAGCCTATCGAGTAGGATTAAAAAAAATAATTGCTTCTATTTAATCCAACGAACTAAACATTTAGCCAGTAATTTAGCATTAAACGAATTAGCTGTAGTTGACATTTTTGTCAATTGAGATGATTGGTAATATCTGTAAGCCCACAATCCAAGGCTTGTATTTCCACAGCAATCCAGCCACATTTTGTACATGACTATTTTAAATTCTGTTTCTGCAATAATTTTTTTTGTAGTATTTTGATTAACTAAAGACAATAACCAACGTTCAATCTCTCTGATATTTTCTTTTGTTTGTATGCGGACATTTGAAGCTATTAAGAAATGGGTATTCAACTCTGATTCGTTATAGATAAACCCTAATTTCTTTAAATAATTTTCCTGAACAATGTTACTGTTCTTTAATTGTACATCATGATATAGATGGCTAACCTGCTGCGCATGGTCTCTGTATTTAAATAAGATTTCCTGTAAATTACAAAAATCTGTATGTAACACCATTCTTGTCCAAAGATCATAATCCTCTACATGTTTGGCATTCTCAGAATAGGATAAATGATTATCAGTTAAAACCTGTTTCCTCAACATGAGTGTCGGATGACACATAGTTGCTGTAAATAAGAGGAATGATTTGATCTCATTGCTTTTATAAATCGATGTGACGGTTTTAGATTGAGTATTATTAAAAGAAATATAGTCGCAACCAATAACTCCGATGGTTGGATGTGATTCTAAAAAGTCTACTTGCTGCTTAATCCGCTCCGGTAAACTGATATCATCAGCATCCATGCGGGCGATGTATTTCCCTTTAGAAACCTCTATTCCTTTATTTAATGAATAAATCAGGCCCTTATTACCATCATTATCAATTAAAACAATGCGTTTATCGTTATATGACTTAATAATCGAAAGACTTTTATCTTTAGAACCATCATTGATAATAATAAATTCAAAATCAGTAAAACTTTGATGCAAAACACTTTCTATTGCTTCATGCAAATAATTTTCTCCATTGTAAACCGACATGACAACGGAAACCAAAGGTAATATGTGGTTATTAATTTGGTAAGGCATGAATTACAGATCAATTATTTTTCAATAAATTTTGTTTGATAGCAGTATACGTTTCTAAAAGCCCTTGATGTAGGGACGTAAATTTAAAATCTGATACTTCATTAAGCAATTTACTATTATCAATATCAATTATAGAATTATCGCTTTTTCTGCTTTTTGTATGTTCAATTTCAAAATCAATATTGATTACAGTTTTAATTACATCTATTAATTCATTTACACTAATTGTATCGTTAGATGAGAGATTATATATATTAGATTTTAAATAATCAGTTTCAATAGAATGTAATAACAACTTAACGACATCATTAATAAAAATATAATTTCTAACATTATTGCCATCTCCAAAAACATTAACCTTCTTTGATAGTAATATTGATTCTAAAAACGTATTAATAATACCTAGTCCTTTTTTTGTATCCTGGCCGTTTCCATATACATTTGAAATTCTGTATATGTCATAATTTAAATTACTTTTAATTTTATAATAATATAAAAAATGTTCTATCGTAAGTTTCATAATACCATATGGTGAAAATGGCCTTTTGTTGAAATCCTCTTTAACTTTTTGTTCAGTTGCACCATAAATTGTTCCTGCACTGGATACAAATATTATTTTTTTTATTTGACAATTAGCGATTTTTTCAGTAAAATTTAAAAACGGGATTAAATTATTTTCTACTTCAAGAATTGGGTTTTCCCAACTAGAAGAAGGAATTGTGGATGATGCTAAATAATATATAAAATCAATGTTTGAGAATAATAATTTTAATTCATTATCATTTATTAATTGGATTTGGTAGTAAGGTAAGTTGGGAAATTTATTTTGAATAGATTTCCCGAATAAAAACAATTGATGTTCTGTATTTTTAGCAATATACTCCGTTAAACAACCTCCAATAAATCCGTTTGAACCAACAATTGCTATCTTCATAAGATGATTTATTATTTAAGTTGTAAGAGTTATTATTGAATAATTTGAAATTTGGAATAGAACCGCAATTTATGAAAAATAAACTATTATTTAAATATGTATTTTAATCCAACCTTCAGGGATAATGTCTTTTGTATTAACTGTTTTAACTGCAAACCAAGGATCAGGAGTAATAACCACTTTATTATTATTACAGTTTAACCACGCACCCCACCAACTAAAGCTACTATTGGCAATAATATTATGTTTGCATTGTGTCATTAAATATAAATCTTGAAAAGTATCATTGGTATTTACAAAATGTGTAGGCATACTAAACACTAAATTCTGCCTGCACCATTCCAAATCATCTGAAAAAATAAATAACTCTACATCTCCAACAGTCGCAATTATTTTTTGTACGGCCTGCTTGTAATATTCTATTGAACAAACCCCATGAAATATATTTGCCGAAGAAAGACTTACATAATCCCCCCTCCTGACGTGAAGAGAAACGCTGTTTACATTTGAAATCTTATCACGCCAGTTCGTACTTAAACCAATCACCTTATCATTAAAGGTAAAATCTGCTCTTATCTGCTGCGCAATATTTTTAAAGTATAATTCACTTTGCCAAAAACCGTTTAAGTAGGTATTATCAGGATATTTTAAAAACTCAGGATGAAATTGATGGCCACTTTCTGCAATATAAGTGTACTTAAACAGATTTGGTAACATTCTGTGAGCAACTCTAAAAAACCTATTATCAATATGCTTAAGGTAAGAATCAACTTCTTTTTGAGAAGCGATTAAAAAATCGCCTTTAAAATTGCCTAATTCAAAGTGTCGCTGGGTATACTCATCAGTTTTTTTTTGAAGAAATGAAATATCAAGTTTAAGTTCAACGCCATTTATAACAGCAAGCTGCTTTGCCGCTGCATACTGAAACATCTGGTTTCCGAGGCCACCAATTAATCGTGAAATAATCATACTTTTATTAAACTTAAATACAATTGTTCATATTCCTTAGTAATAACCTCCCAGCTATATTTTTTCTGCCAGATAGCAAAAGCCTCGTTTCCCATTTTTTCTCTCTTTATTTTATCGATATATAGCTCATTCAACATTTTAACTCCACCTTCAATTACAACATGGCTAAACCCATCATTATCTTTCGTTGTTGGCATAATCTCACCTCCTTTTGTCCATTGAGCTATTTCAATAGAATTACCTACGTCTGTAGATAAGAATGTCAACCTTGATGCTGCGCATTCAAACAAAACAATTGGAGAACATTCTATATTGGATGGAAACAGGAACAAATCAGATTGCTTATATGCAGCAACTGTTTGGGGACGTGTAAGGAAATCAAATATGATTCTTTTCTTTCCAAACAGTTTATTGAACAACATTAACAAACCAAGCCTGGGATGTTTTATATATTGTCTCTTAAAATACTGATAATTATTCCCAATCATCAATAACGTGCCTTTTTTAATATTGGATCTCAAAAATAATTCAACTGCTTCTCTATGTCCTTTCCAACCTGTATATGAACCTACTAATAATAGTAAAAAATCACTCTCTGGAATATTTAATGCTTTTCTAATATTTATATTTGAATCTGGTAAAAACTCATCGGCTGCTGCCCCATTTGGTATAATTGTTATTTTATCTACCTTATTTTCTCTAGCAAAATTGATGTCCCGATAATCATTACTTAAATATACATTCATATCGTAATCATGAATCCTACTTTTCATGTCTTCAAAGTATAATTTAAACTCAGTCCAATATAAACCAGAATATCCAGTAGGTACGGATACTTTTTTTGCCTTAATGTTTTTTAATATTGGTAACGCTAAATTAGTAGCCCACTGTTGTGCTGCAAAAAATGTGATCACATCTGCCTCAATACTCAATAAGAAATCAACGTAATTTTGATCTTCCTGACTTTCAATTTTTTTTGGATTACCTTCAATTTTAAAAGACTTAACAACCACTCCATTCATTTCAATAAAATCTCTATCGGGATGATGCCTTGTTAATACTGTTACATCATGCCCTAATTTAACAAGCCTCTCTGAGAGTTGTTTAACAACTTCCTGCATTCCTCCAACTGCAGGATAATAGGACTCTACACAATGAAAAATTTTCATACAAAACAGTACTTACTTTGAATACTTAATTAGTTTATTTAAAACAATACGG
>JAEUTR010000254.1 GCA_016787365.1 Bacteroidia bacterium | reverse complement strand
GCCACAATCTGTTAGTAGTTCCAATTCTGTTTTTTATTCCTGCTTTTTTTGCTAAATGTGCAATTTCCTTTACAGGAAATACATGAATAATGTGAGAAGCATTCAATTTCTTGAAAGCATCAATTTGTTCAGAAGTACTTAATTTCAAAACATCATCATAACTTACAAATTCATCAACATGTTCAGATAATGCAATCACATCCTTAGTATAATTTCTTCCTAAAAAAATAATTTTACTTAGAGGCAAAAACTGTTTAATAATACCAGTCATTGGTAAGGTTAATACCACATCGCCAATACTATCGGTTCGGCTAATAATTATGACAGGATTATTTTGCAAGCGATTGTTGTTTATAAATGTCTCTTATTTTTTTGTTTTTTAAATAGGTAGCTTAATCCGATTTTTTATTATTTAAATATCCTGATTTGCCATCCAAAAACCATCAATGCAAAATATAATGATATATAAACTTAGCAATAGGATTGGCAATTAATTTATAGAAAGGAGCTTTTTTTCCGGCTTCCACAAAGGCTTTAGAAGCAATATTAGTAAAATATTCTACTTGTTTGTAATGGTCTTCTAATGTATAGTAGCTATAATGTAAAATATCTCCTTTGATATGTTTGGTATTTTTGTCGCCGTCTTTTAATTCGTATTTATCGTGCGGATTAATACCAGTCCAAGAACCTTTTCTACTATCCCATAATCGCATTTTAGTATCAGGATACCAATTGCAATGTTTTACCCAATGCCCACAATAATTGGTTAAGCGATTCATGTAATAGCCATCATGACTCCAGTTTTCTTTTATTTCTAAAATAGATTTTTTGAGAGTTTCATCTAAAGCTTCGTCAGCATCTAATGATAAGATGTGTGGATGAGAAGCATAGGTAATGGCTCTGTTTTTTTGTTGAATATGTCCGTCAAAAGCGTGCTCGTAAAATTTAACACCAAAGGCTGCACAAATTTCTTTGGTTTTGTCTTTACTAAAAGAATCAAGCACCACAATTTCGTCGGCAATATCCTTTACCGACTTCAGGCAACGGGCAATGTTTTTTTCCTCATTAAAAGTGATAATCACTACTGATAATTGTGGCATGTTGTAAATTTAAGATTTGTATAGAAACAAACGAACTAAATCTTAAATTTGTTTACTTGAAAACAAATAGTAAAAATATAGATGTTAAACTGACCATTTTGTATGCACTTGTATTTAGTGCATTAGTTATTGCCGTATATTTTAAGTTATTTTCTGCAAAATTTATAAGTTGGGATGATGGAGAGGTAATTGTAAATAATAAAGCCGTTCATCAATTTGACTTAAAAGCCTTTTTTACGAATTATTATGTGGGAAATTATGCGCCAATTAGTATGATTGGTTTTGCTATTGATTGGATTGTTTTTAAAGGCAATGCTGCAGGACATCATGCTATGAGTTTATTATTCCATATTATTAATGGAGCATTGGTGTATTATTTGACAAATTTACTTTTACAAAACAAATTAAAAGCCTTATTCTGTGCTATTATATTTTGCATACATCCCTTTCAGGTAGAAACTGTTGCCTGGGCCTCCGCGAAAAATAATATTATGTACAGTATGTTCTTTTTACTGGGATTAATTCAATATACGGAGTATTGTTTAAAAGGGAATAAAAAGTACTATCTCTATTCGTTATTATTTTTTATTTTATCTGTATTAAGTAAACCATCTGCTATTTGTTTCCCCCTGGTTTTGTTGTTATTAGATTATTTATTGAAAACAAAAATAGATGTTAAATCATTTTTTATCAATAAAATTCCTTTTGTTATTGTTGCTTTAATTTTTGGTTTTGTAACTATCTATACCCGAACAGAGGATAAGTTCATAAATCAAAATCACGCTTATGCCATTCATGAACGTATAGGATATTCAGGTTACGGGATTTTACAGTATTTATATAAATTCTTTTTACCGGTTAATTTATCGGTTATTTATCCATATCCTCAAAACAAATTAATAAGTATTATTATTGGCTATGTAGTTGTTATGGGTCTAATTTTTGCTTTCTATAAATTATACAAATCAGCATCTAAATTAATTTTATTTGGGGTATTATTTTTTATTGTGAATTTATTATTGGTTTTGCAATTTATTCCATTTGGGGAAGTATTAACCGCTGATAGATATATGTATTTGCCAATAATCGGGCTTTCGATGGCTTTAGTATCAATAGTTCCAATTAAAGAAAATCAATTAAAAATTATCGGAATCATTTTCACTCTGATTTTTGGAGCTCTGACTTTTATGAGAGTTTCTGTTTGGAAAAATAGTATTTCTTTATATTCAGATATCATTAAAAAATATCCGCATAGTTATGTGGCTTTAAATAGTTTGGGAGCCGAGTATATGTTGAATAAAAATTATGATATGTCTATTCGGTACCTTAATTCAGCCATTAATGAAAATCCGGAGTATTATAAGGGTTATTATAACAGAGGCTTGTTATATGCACAAACTAATAGAATGCAAAACGCTCTTCGTGATTTTGATAAAGCAATCGTTTTAAAGCAATATCCAAAGGCATACGTAGCAAGAGCAAATGCTTACTATACGTTAAAAGATTTATCAAAAGCAATAAATGATGCAGAAATAGTTTTAAAAACAGATCCTGATAATCCAAAAGCTAATTATGTGTTGGCAAACTGTTACGATGATTTGAATCAGTTTGACAAATCTTTGGGATATTACAATAAAGTTATTTTGACGAGTTCAGAAAATCCATTGTATTATATGCGAAGAGCTATATTATATGGCAAAATGCAACAGTATTCATTATGTTTGAAAGATTTGGACACTTGTACATTAATGGATGCTAATTATGCGGAAGCATATTACTGGAAAGGAGTTGTAAAAGTAAACATGAAACAAAATCCTTGTGCTGATTTAAAGAAAGCGTTTGATTTGGGATTTACAGCAGCACAACAGCCTTTAGCAACTTACTGCAGATAATATTATTTTTTCTTTCCCGGACATTTTTTGCAACGGTCACCTTTTTTAAAGTTCTTGCAACAATCTTTCCCTTTTTTACTGCATTCAATAAAAGGAAGCAAAGGGCAATTAAAGTTTAATTGCATGGACTTTTCATATTTAAAATCATCTTTCACTACTCAAAGATGATTAAATAACATCCGTTGAACAATACCACAAATAAGGTATTAAATACATCATTTAATTTGTTCGATAGGGCGAAGCAGCTAATAAATTAGTAGATTAGCTAAGTTTCTTGAACATTTTTTTGTTTACTTTGTATAATACTATAGTGAAAATACAACCATTAAATACCTGGATTACGCAAGACAATAACCCATTGATTATTGCAGGACCTTGTGGTGCAGAATCTGAGGAACAGATTTTGCAAACAGCAAAACAACTTTCTGAGATAGAAAGTATTAAATTATTCAGGGCAGGTATTTGGAAGCCACGTACCCGACCAAATGCTTTTGAAGGTGTTGGAGAGGAAGGATTGGAATGGTTAACCCAGGTTCAAAAACAATATAATTTAAAAACAGCAGTAGAAGTTGCTAACGCACAGCATACCGAACTGGCTTTAAAACACGGCGTGGATGTATTATGGATTGGCGCCAGAACAACCGGAAATCCTTTTAGTGTTCAGGAAATTGCAGATGTGGTCAAAGGAACAAATATTCCTGTGTTTATAAAAAATCCTATTCATGCCGATGTACAATTATGGTTAGGTGCCATTGAACGTTTATCTAATGCTGGAATTACAAAAATAGCAGCGATTCATCGTGGATTTCATTATGCCGGAAAAACTAAATATCGTAATAAGCCAATGTGGGAATTGGCGATTGAATTAAAAACCATATTACCCGAATTACCTATTATTTGCGATCCCAGTCATATTTCAGGAAACAGAGAACTTATTCCTCATGTTGCTCAAAAGGCATTGGATTTAGGGATGAATGGTTTAATGATAGAGTCTCATATTAATCCTTCAGTAGCTTTAAGCGACGCGCAACAACAATTAACTCCTTCAGCTTTAAAAGAACTTTTAAATGCATTGGTATATCGTCAATCTGTTACTCAAAACCCTGATTGTAATGATAAATTGAGTCAGTTTAGAAAAATGATTAACGAGGTAGACGATGAATTAATTAATGTGCTTAAAAAACGCATGAATATTATCGAGCAAATTGGAGAGTATAAAAAAGAACATGATTTAACTATTTTTCAATTAGAACGCTGGCAGGAAATTTTGCGTACCCGAATTCAATGGGCAGAAAAATTAGGTATTCCAAGGGCACATACCGAAAAAATATGTCAGTTATTGCACGAAGAATCTATTCGTATTCAAACAGAATTAATGAATAAAAAATAACCTCTACATTTTCCCCACTTCCAAGGCAAATTAATCTTCTCTACTATTTCCTAAAAATCTCCAGATGTAATATGCTAAAGTTGCAATGGAGCCTAATGCAGAAATAAAATAGGTGTAAGCCGCCCAAGTTAAAGCATCTTTAGCGTCAGTATTTTCCTGTCCTCTTGTAATTCCGGAATTATCAAGCCATACTAACGCTCTTTTACTTGCATCTACTTCCACAGGAAGAGTAATAATGCTAAATAAAGTAATCATGCTTTGTAAGATAATAAACAATAACAACATTCCATTCGTTAAGCTAGGCATCATATAGGCAACAAAAGCCAAACCTATGGTTAAAAAATTCATAATCGTAGAACTAATTTGCACAGCGGGAACTAGTTTACTCCTCATAGTTAACCATTGATAGGCTGTGGCATGTTGTACTGCATGCCCGCATTCGTGAGCGGCTACTGCAGCGGCCGCCACATTTTGACCATGGTACACATCATGGCTTAAATTAACGGTTTTATCGGCAGGATTATAATGATCGGTTAATTGTCCTTCAACAGAAACTACATTTACATCATAAATACCATTATCGCGTAACATTTTTTGCGCAATATCTTTGCCACTTAAGCCACTACTTAAACGCTCTTTAGAATATGTGGCAAATTTATTTTTAAGGCGACTGCTCACAAGCATACCGATGCCCATAAACACTAAACTGATAACTAATAAAATCGGATCAAACATGGTTATTTATTTTTTTAAGTAATATATCAACTTAAATACCAAACCTTTAAGTATGACATTTTATCATAAATACCATGTCAGATTAAGTAAATAAACAGAATGATAACTACATTTTTAAGAGGTACTTTGTAGCTTTTTTATTTCCAAATTTTTCTGCTTTTTGTAGTAAAGGTAAAGCCTCTGCTTTCATTCCGGAATTAAAATAATAGATCCCCAGATTACATAAAACATCCGGATTATTTGGACTTAATTCATATGCTTTTTTAAAATAGGGTAAAGCTTTTTCTCTTTGTTTTTTTTGAATATAACAAATTCCAATATTACTAAGCGCGTCTACATATTTAGCATTTATAGATAATGATCTTTCTAAATAAATGATGGCGCTATCCATTTGTCCTGATCTGGAAAGTGCCCAACCATAATTATTGAGGTAAAGCGAGTTGTCCTTTTCAATAGCAACAGCCTGCTGTAAATAAGGCATTGCTTTTTTGTAATTTTCTTTGGTATTGTAATAGTAGCCAAGATTATTTAAAGCAATATGATTTTCGGGATTTAGTTTTATCTCTTGCTCAAATAAGGTTAACGTGTTTGTCCATATTTTACTTCTTTTGAAAGTAAGTGTCGTAAAAGTAATGAGGAGTAGGATGAAACTTATCTGATAGCTCTGATTTGAAATTTTTAGATGCTGAATCATTACAAAAATAATCATTACCGGAAAAACAATGGAGACATAAAAATAACGTTCACTGACGTAAGAATGAGTGTTAACATAGATTTGAAGAATGGGAACTAAAAATATAATCCAGCTAAAAAATAAAAAACCAATCAGTTTATTCCCTTTTTTTATTGTAAAATAGTAAATACTGCAAAGTATAATTAAAAAGAGTATGGCATATATTAAAATAGAACTGTTTTGTAATAATTCTGTCTTTTTTGGAAATAAATGAAACAAGCTTTGATTGAATGGAATAAAAGGTTTAACAAAATAATAACCTAATTCCGAAACTAACATCATGAACTTCTCTGATAAATTATAGGTATTGATATATACTTTCGCTTCACCCAGGTTTTTAATAGCAAATACAGAAATAACTGAAAACAATACAGAGCAAAGATAAAATGGTATAAGTATGATATGTTTTTTGTAATCTATTTTTTGTGTGGTATATATTAAATAAATAGAAAATAAAGCCGGTAAACTCACTGCCATTGGTTTACTTAAACATGATAACATAAAAAACACAAAACTCAAACAGATATATTTAAGATGCTGTTTTTTGGTATAATTTATAAATTGAATGATTGACAAAAAATAGAAAAAACAATAAAGTACATCTTTGCGTTCGGTAATCCAGCAAACACTTTCAGTTACCAAAGGATTTAAAGAAAAAAACAGAAGTATAAAATAAATAAGATAGTGATGCTTGATGTTTAATTTGAGAAGAATTTGCAGTAATAATAGGGTATTAATAATATGTAGTAATAGATTAATACTATGAAATGCTTTTGGATTTCCTCCAAACAAACTATGCTCAATAAGATAACTGAAAACGGTTAAAGGCACATAAAGGTCGGTGGTTTTTGATAAAAAAATATACTTTATGTTTTCAATCGAAAAATGTTTAATGTAATGATTGTTTAAAATATATTCAGGATCATCATAATTTACAAATCCTGAATTAAAAACAGGAAAAAAGGCAATGATACAAATGATACTAATGCCAATTCTTGTATTTGTAATTGTTTTTGAATTCACTTTATGAAATTCGTTTTCCTAAAATGATTAATCCTCTTTCGGCATCAAGCATATTAGCAATTTTTGGAAGATGAGCCCATTTTTCAAATCCCATTTTATAAAAAAGTTGCAGACTTGGCTCATTATGATCGAATATAAATCCTAGTAATGTTTTAATATTTAGTTCAGCACAGGCTTCAAATGCTTTTTGTAAACATATTTTACCCAAACCTTTTCCACGAACACTTTCTTCCAAATAAATACTCACTTCTACCGTTCCATCATAGGCTGGTCTCCCGTAAAACGAATTAAAACTCATCCAACCGGCATAAGTGCCATTTAATGTTACAATCCATAACGGACGACGATTTGGTGTATGAGCATCAAACCAAGCCTGCTTGCTTTCAACAGATACCGGTTCTAAATCGGCAGTTACCAAACGTGATGCAACTGTTGAATTGTAAGTGGATACAATTTTCGGTAAATCGTTTTGTTGAGCGTGAGTAAAA
>JAEUTR010000246.1 GCA_016787365.1 Bacteroidia bacterium | reverse complement strand
CATTTAAGGCTGCGTCCGTCAGTTTAAAATAGTATTCGTAATCTAATACATGTAAATTTTCTACAACTGCTTTGTACGTTAAATGATTTCCTGTAAAGGTTACCATTTGATCAAATATAGAACAAGCATCACGCAAACCACCATCTGCTTTTTGAGAAATGATTTGTAAAGCTTCGGGCTCAAAAGTAATATGTTCTGTATTGGCAATGTATGCTAATTGCTCAGTAATATCTTCGGCTTTAATACGATTAAAACTAAATACCTGACAACGTGATAAAATGGTTGGAATAATTTTATGTTTCTCGGTAGTTGCTAAAATAAACTTGGCGTGTTTTGGTGGTTCTTCCAATGTCTTTAAAAAGGCATTAAAAGCCGCATTAGACAGCATATGAACCTCATCTATCACATATACTTTGTAATCGCCTAGTTGAGGCGCAAAACGCACCTGATCTACTAAATTTCTAATGTCTTCTACCGAGTTGTTGGACGCGGCATCTAATTCGTAAACATTTAAAGAAGCTCCTGAATTAAACGATAAACAAGACTCGCAAGCATCGCATGCTTCTCCGTCTGCTGTTAAATTAGTACAGTTAATAGTTTTAGCAAAAATACGGGCGCAGGTTGTTTTACCTACACCACGCGGACCACAGAATAAGTAGGCCTGTGCAATTTTACCGTTTTTAATGGCTTGTTTTAAAGTATTGGTAATATGGCTCTGACCAACTACCGTATTAAAGTGTTGGGGGCGATACTTTCGGGCCGATACTATAAAATCATCCATGTTATTGAGGTAAATTTACTGTTTATATCGCCATAAAAAAGGTTAAATTATTAACTGTTTGTGAATAAGTATCTATATTTGATTTAACCTTATTTAAGCATTTTTCTGAATAAAAAGTGTCACATATTATTTTTTCTGTTTGTTTTTTCTGCTCTTCAAGGCTTTAGTCAAAACTTAATAAAAGGGGTAGTTACGGAGCCTGACAGTATTACTCCGATGCCTTTTGTGTATGTTATTAATGCTCAAACCGGACAAGGTCAAATGAGTGACGGGAACGGAAAATTTACCATTATTGCCGGAGAAAAAGACTCTATCATCTTTTCGTTTGTGGGATATGTAAGACTTAAAATTGCAGCAAGTAAGCTTTATAAAGGCATTTATAAAGAATGTAAAGTTATTATGACTGAAACGGCTTATAAATTGAATCAGGTAGTGGTGAGTGATTTTAAATTAAAGCCTTATGAAAAAGATTACATGAAACGGGTGATCAAAAACTCAAAAACTACTACTATTAACGCCATACAAAGCCCTATATCTGCATTATACATGCAGTTTAGTCAAAAAGGAAGAGAGCAACGTAAACTGGCTGCTATTTTTGAAGAGATTTTTATTCAGGAAGAGGTTGCAAAAAAATTTAATGCTGAAACATTAAGAAAATTAACCGGTGACGAAACTATTGATTTTGAAAGATTCAGAAAATATTGTTTTTATTTAAGCAATGATTATATCATCACCCATGATGGATATGAATTGTATTCGAGGGTAATGGATTGTTATTACAGATGGAAAGAAGAGAAAAGATGATTTTTTAATTGTTTGTTCTCGACTACGCTCGAACTGACAATCTACTAAATACACTATTCTAAAACCAACTTTAAATTATTTTCTCAATTGCTTTTGGGAAAAATTCAAATTCTAATTTTCGTATTTTGGCTGATAATGTTTCGGGAGTATCTGTTTCTTCTACATTACATTTAGCCTGTAAAATAATTTCTCCTTTATCATATTCTTCATTCACAAAATGAATTGTGATGCCGCTTTCTGATTCATGATTTTCTATAACTGCTTTGTGGACATTCATTCCGTACATCCCTTTACCTCCATATTTAGGTAATAATGATGGATGGATATTGACAATCTGATTTGGAAATGCTTTAATAAATTGTTCCGGAATTTTTAATAGGAATCCTGCTAATATGATAATATCTATTTTTTCGGCTTCTAAAAATTCAATGATTTTATCTGTGTATTCGTACAGTGCTGTTTTACTGATAATCTGAACATTTTTTTTAAACCGCTCTGCTCTTTCTATGACACCGGCTGTATCGGAATTTGTTACAACCAGTTTAATTTTAATTCTTTTATCATTATTAAAATAATTAAATAAATTTTCGGCATTGGTTCCTTCTCCCGAAGCAAATATGGCAACGTTTTTCATTGCTGCGAAAATACACTTTTTATAAAAACAAAAAACGCTGCTAAAAAATTAACAGCGTTTTTAATAGTGCATTCCTGCAGATTAATTTTCTTTTTTAAGAACGGTTACGTGCCCCACATATGGATGTTTTCCTCCCTGCGTATCAATCACAGTTATTTTATAAACATACACTCCTTGTTCTGCTGGTTTTTTGCCTTTAACGGTTCCATCCCATCCTACATTAAATTTGTTACTTGTGAAAATATTTTCACCCCATCTGTCAAAAATATCCATTCGATAATTATCCTCATCAATTCCCACACCTAAGGGTTGAAACACATCATTCTTTCCATTTCCATCAGGCGTAAATGCATTTGGTATATAGATTGCAAAATCAGGAGTTATTTCAATAGTTCGTTCAGCAATATCTTTGCAACCTTTTATTGAAGTAGCTACCAAATTAACTTTATAAACACCTACAAAATTGTAATAATGACTTGGACTAAATAATGTAGAATTATTAGTTCCATTTATTGCCGCAGGATCTCCAAAATCCCAATAGAAATTAGTAGCACCCTGCGTTGTATTTATAAAGTGAATAGTTGGCTCTAAAATGGATGCGGAAGCAGGATCGGCATAAAATGATGCTACCGGTGTAGGAAAAATGGTAATATAATTATTTTTTACTACCCTTGAAACGCATCCAAAAGAACTGGTTACTTCAAGAACAACAGTAAATGAATCGGAATGTGTAAAATTATAAGTTACAGGATTTGTTGTTCCCATAATCTCTTTATCATTATCATTTACCCAGCTATAAGTATCTGTTGAAGGATTATTAGATGTAGCAGTGAAGTTGATGCTTGTCGGAGCACATCCTTCTAATACATCAGCCGTAAATGTTGCTATTGGTAAAGGATTTGAAGTAATAGTAAATACAGCCACTGCATTAGGTATTGTACATCCATCTGAAACAGTAACAGCTACAGTATTTGTTGAAGATACAGAAGGTGCGCTACCTGTATATGAAATTGAATTTGAGTTCCCTCCCGGAGGAGTTGTCCAAGTATATGTATAAGGCCCACCATTACCTGAACTTGCAGTAGGGATAGTTGGTGTTAAAATCCCAAACACATTGTGGCATAATGATACGGCGCCACCTATTGCGCTCAGAGGTGCAGAAACATTTACTGTAACAATTTTAGGGGAAGTAGTACACCCTTTTGTATCACCCACTGTTACATTATAAGTTGCAGTGTTTGTCGGATTGACTGTATGTGGTCCTCCACCTGTAAACGAACCATTTGTCCATGTATATGAATAGGCAGGAGATCCTCCGTTACCTTGTGCATATATCTGCGTGGATTGTCCGTAACAAATTGTTTGATTAGCAGATACTGATAATGTTAAAATAGGTGGCTGAGCTACGCTTACTCCCTGAGATGTTATACAACCATTATTGTCTTTTACTGTAGCCGTATAAAGCCCTGCTCCCACTCCCACTATTGTTTGAGATAAAGCAGAAGTTGTGATCGTTTGAGATATTGGGTTAGACCAAGTAATTGTATATGGAGCCGTTCCTGATACAAAACTAACTGATACTTCACCGTTTGTTAATCCAAAACAACTTGGCTGAGAAGACGCGTAACCTGTTATGGATGGGCTTGGAGCTGCATTCACATTAACTGTTTGTGTAATGGTACATCCTTTTGAGTCTGTTATATTAGCACTGATACTATTTCCTGGAGCTAATTGACCAGCTACTGTTCCTGTAGGAGTTCCTGATACATTCCAAACAACATTATAACCCGGCGTTCCACCATTAATAGTAATAGTTGCTGAACCATTTACCTGTCCACATGTTGCCGGTAATGATGTATAACCTGATGTTAACACTAACGGCTCAGATATAGCAATATTAACGCCTATTGAACAGTTATTAGCGTCTATTACGGTTAATGAATATCCTCCGGGAGCTAATCCGCTTACTACACCACTATTGCCTGCAATAGTTGGAGTCCATGAATATGTATAACTTGGAGAACCACCGGTTGGCGAAGCCGCTATTTGCCCATTATTGGCGCCAAAACAAGTAATATTGGTAAAACTCGGAGTTGGTAAAACCAAAGCCGGTGGTTGTGTAATAGTCACTTGCTGTGAGGTTAAACATCCATTAAAATCTCTTACAACTCCTGAATATGTATTTGCCGGAACATTTATCATAATAGATGTTGTTTGTGCAGACGGTGTCCATGAGTAAGTATATGGTGCGGTTCCGCCATTCACTAACATTGTAGCTCCTCCATTACTTAATCCGTTACACGTTACGTTCGTAAAACTTCCAATAGCACTTGTTAACTGTGTTGGTTCAGGTATTATTGCGGCAGCATTTCCAACACAGCCGGCATTATCTGTTACAGTTATGTTATGTAAGCCTGAGCCAAAATTTACAGGAGAGCTTGTATTACCTGCTGTAACTGTATTATTTGAAGTAGCCTGAGAGCCTGTCCATGATATTGTATATGGAGACACTCCTCCTGTTATAGTAGCAGTTGCGGCTCCATCATTTCCTCCAAAACATTTTACAGATGCCGTGCTGGTAATAGCAACTACCGGGCCTTCTATATCAATTACTAATCCACTTGTAAGTGCGGTACATCCATTAAAATCTGTAACGGTAAAAGTATATGCTCCTGCTAAAAGATTATTATTACATAATGTTACTGCCCCATTGCTCCATAAATAAGATAATGGTGCTGTTCCACCGGCTACAACCGCACAAGCTCTTCCGTTATTTTGTCCACAATTTGAATTACTCGCACTTGCTACGGCAGTTAATGCAGCAGGTTCTGTTAATGTAAAAGTAACAGATGTTGTACATGATCCGTTTGACGTCACAACAACTGTTTGATTTCCTGCACACAGGTTGTTTACATTATTACCTGATTGTAATCCGGGAAACCACAAAAACGTGGTAGCACCAGCACCGCCGGAAAATGCAACATTCCCTGTTCCATCACATATCCCAAAGCATTTTGGGTTTGTAGTAGTTAAAGTGGTTGTTAATGGCATTGGTTGAATAATTGTAGCTGTTGCAGTAGCTGGGCATAAATTATTATCTCTTACCGTTACAACATAAACTCCTGCTGATAATGCTGTTGCAGTAGCATTTGATCCTCCGTTTGGTGACCATGAATATGTGTATGCTCCTGTTCCACCAGATGGTACTACTTCTGCAAAACCATTATTACCTCCATTACAGGTTACACTTCCTGTTAAACTGATATTAGCTGTTACTGCGGTTGGTTGTGTAATTGTAATTTGTGCACTTGCTGAACAACTATTTTGATCGGTTGCTAACAATGTATAACTTCCGGCACAGGCATTATTTAATATTTGAGATGATATAGGGCTTGATCCTCCTGTCCAGTAATACGTTACTGCTCCTACTCCATTAGTGCTTGAAGCAACTGCTGTTCCATTACACGAACCAAAGCAAGTCACGTTAGTGGATGTAATACTCGCAGACATAACCGGCGGATTTGACAAAGTCATGCTTGATGCAACGGTACAGCCATTAGCATCTGTTACAATTAAACCATAATTATTTGCGGCCAATTGATTACTGGTAGCTGATGTGCCACCATCCGACCATGTGTATGTATATCCGGGTGTTCCTCCTAATGCTGATGCAATTCCAAATCCGTTTGACGCACCAAAACATTTTGGGTTGGTTGGCAAAATACTTACTGTTAATGCAGAAGGTTGTGCAATATTAACACTTGCCGAAGCTATACATCCGGCCTGATCGGTTACTGTAACTGTATATATTCCACTTAATAAATTGGTAGCAATCGCTGTTGCAGCTCCATGGTTCCATAAATATATATATGGAGCTACTCCGCCGGAAACACTTGTTGTTGCTACTCCATTACTTCCTCCAAAACAACTCACATTAGTTTGACTTGAAATACTTAGTGTAGGGCCTGCTGTGTTTGGTATTGTTGCTGCTAATGTTTCTGAACAGTTATTTGCATCGGTAACCAAAATAGTATAAGTTCCCGCAACAACGCCACCTTGTGATACAGTTGTTGATCCTGCACTCCATGAATAGGTATAAGCACCAGGTGCGCCGCCAGATGCAGTTACCGTGGCTGACCCATTAGGCAAATTACAATTGGCTGCTGTTACTGATGAAACTAAGGTAAGTGAAGTTGGCTGAGTTACCGTTATCGTTTGAGTTACCGAACATCCATTAGCGTCTCTAATTGTACAACTGTAGTTGCCAATAGCCACATTTGGAACCGTTGACAATGTACTTGCCGTTGGCGACCACAAGTAAGTGTATGGCCCTGAACCTCCACTACCGGCTGCGGATACTGTTCCAGTTGCTGTTCCAAAACATTTTACGTTATTAGAATTCATAATGGCGGTTAGTACGGGTGGTTGTGTAATTGTTCCTGCTACACTGGCTTTACAGCCATAAAAATCTGTTACAACGCAAGTATATGTTCCCGGCGTTAAATTAATTGCTGTTGCTGCTATTTGACCTCCCGGCGACCAAGAATAAGTAAATGGTGCGGCTCCACCTGTCATCCCCGCAGTAAGGCTTCCGTTACCGGCATTAAAACATGTAATATTATTTGATCCTGTTATCGCTGCCGTTCCTCCGGGAGTTAATCCTATTACTACAGGACTTGCAATTATACAACCATTTGCATCGGTTGCCGTAACTGTGTAATTGCCGGCCACTATTCCATTTGACGTAGCCGCAGCCCCACCGCCACCTGTCCATGTATAGGTATATGCTGGAGTTCCACCGCTAACTGTGGTAGTAGCAATGCCATTAGCTGCTGTACAATTAGCATTTTGAGTCGCAACTTGTATTGTTAATGCTGATGGCTGGATGATGGTTACTGTTTGTGTTGAAGTACAACCATTAATATCTCTTATACCCATAACATATGTTCCGACAAACTGATTGGCAAAAATTGTTGAGCCCTGATAGGCTCCACCATTTAAGTTATATGAATATGTTGGAGTTCCTCCGGATCCTGTTACGTTTATTGTTCCTGTAGCTGTACTATTGCATCTTGCAGGTAGTGCTGTAGTTGTTATAGCTATTGGTAAAGGATTAGTTAATGTTACTGATGCTGTTGTTGTACAACCTGTTGCATCTTTTACATTTATGTTATAAGATCCTGCCGGCAAGCCCGAAAAAACACCTGTTGTATTTGAACTAAAAGGACTTGTGAGCGTATATGAAAATGGTGCGCCGCTACCACCGCTTGCACTTACACTAAAACTTCCGTTACTCGATCCTGAACATAAAGGGTTTGTAAAGCCTGTTACTGTAGCAGTTGGACTTCCGTTATTTAATACTGTAAACGGAACAGACAATGTACAGGTATTTACATCTTTTACGATTACAGTATGATTTCCTGCTGAAAATCCACCTGCTGTTGAACTTGTTCCATATGCTCCACCATCAAAAGAAAAACTATATGTTGGCGTTCCTCCTGTAACTCCCGATACCGTTGCAGTACCGTTTGCAGTGCCACAAGAAGCATTTCCGGTGGTTACATTTGCTGTTGCCGGTCCTGTAATTCCTGTCACATTAATTGTAGTGGTATAAGTACAATTATTAGCGTCTTTCACCAAAACAACATGAGAGCCAGATGCTAAATTGGAAGTTAAACTTCCTGTAGATACTCCATCTAAACTGAATGTATATACGGCTGTTCCTCCTGTAACTCCTGTTATGTTATATGTGCCATTTGTTAAGCCACAACCTGCCGGAGTTGCTGTTCCTGCAATAGCTGTTGGTCCGGGTACATTTAAAATACTTGTAGTATTTGTAAATACACAACCTGTTGCATCTCTTACTGTAACAGAATATGTTCCGGGCGCAAGACCTGTAGTTGGTGAAACAGCTGAAAATGCACCCCCGTTAATTGCATAAGTATAAGGCGACGTACCTCCTACCGGTGTACCAAAAGTAAAACTTCCATTATTGCTACCACAAGTAGCATTAGTTGGTGATATTGTTACTCCTGAAGGTCCCGAAGTTGCAGATATGGGTGTTGATACCGTAAAGGTACATCCAAAATTATTTGTTAATGTGATAACGGGCGATCCAGCGCTTAAACCTGTAACTGTTTGACCTGATACCGAACCTAAATTACTTGTGAAAGATGATACTGTTTGTCCACCGCTTGATGTATTATTTATGATAATGATCCCATTATTGACACCGCAACTGGCATTTGTAAAACTTAGTGTTGCAGATGGATTAGGGTTAATTGAAACTGTACTGGTAGCCGTGCCTGTACATCCACCTACTGCTGTTCCTATAACAGTATAAGTAGTTTGCACCGAAGGATTTACATTTAACGGATTTGTGCTAGTAGCTCCTGGAAACCATGTATATGTTGATGCTCCAGAAGCTGTTAATACCGCAGTTCCTCCGGAACATATACCCGGACTATTTACCGTTACAACAGCTGTGCCCGGAGGCGCTACTGTAATAGAAGCTGTTCGGGTACAGCCTCCTGCAGTTGCCGAAACCGTATAAACTCCCGGTTGATTTACACTCGGGCTTCCTGTACCTCCTCCTGAAACTATTCCAGGACCAGACCAAGCATAAGTACTGGCAGGAGTTACTGTTGTAGAAATGGTTGTATTTCCAATACAATTTAATGTTGCTGTAGGAGCTATAGTAACTGTAGGGCTATTATTAACCGTAACCAAAGCGGTATTTGTATACGTGGTTTGTGCTCCATCACAATTAGTAACCACCATAGATGCAGTATAAGTAGTACTAGTTGTAGGACAAACATTTATCGGACCTAATCCAGTGCCTACGATTGTATTTCCGGGACCATACCAAGTAACTGCATAGTTAGGCGTTCCTGTTGGCGTAAAACGCCAAGCTTCGTTTACCGCTGTCCAATTACCATTATTTGAGTTTCTACCGGGTGCTACAACTGCTACTGATGCGTTGGCATTTTGAATACCAACAATTCCTCTGCCTCCCTGCCAACCACAACTTCCACTACTGTTTTGAATGTAAATATCAATATAATTTGTATTCTCGTACAAAACCATCTGAAATGTTGATTCAGGGTTACCACATTGGTATAATGGCACATTTTTGTAATAATAAACCAAATAACGACATGGTGCTGTTCCTCCAATATAATATCTAATATTCCCACCTTCCGAAGGGTCTATATCCCTAAACACATTTATTGTATTAGCCGGTGTATTAGCGGTACTTGGCAAAGCTCCTCCTGCGTTAACGGGGTAAGCATCGTATGAACCAGCTGTTTTTGATGTAAAACAAAGTTGACCATTTGACCCTAACCAAACCCTATTATAACTAGTTCCAAAAAAACAAAAATTGAATCCTAAATTTACCTGGCCGCTCCATACATCATCAACTCCAACCGAAACACCTGTTCCTCCTGTATACGCATATGGGGTATAAGGAATAGATGAAACCGCATAACTTCCTGTTCCGTTATTAGCAACTACTGTTGCTGTAAGATTAGCACACTGACCCTGACAAATAGTTGCTCCTATAGGAGTAATTTGAGGGCATCCCGGAGACTGAGCGAAAATATGGAACGAAAAAATACTTAGAAGTGTGAAAATAATAAATCTCATTTTAGGGTCTTTTAGTAGCGTTAGTGGTATTGTTTTAATTAGTCGATATTAAATAAGAAGTATATAACTTTTGAGCATCAAATAATATAGAGTCGTCAATAGGTTTTGAAATCGCTTTTAATTTAAATACTTCATCGTTTGAGTTAAAATTATATTGTTTTGACAAAACCAACTCATTAGAATTGAGCATATAATAGTCCATCCCATTTAATTTCATTTGCACTAATATTTGATTTGAATACTCTCTTGCCTTTAAGCTATAACAGGTAGCAAGTTTTAATTCGTTATTTTTAAATGATTCAACAGCCATTACCTGAAAAACAATAGCTAACGACAACTCCATTGGCTGTTTTGTCGTATGACCAGCAATCATCTCTTTCTGAGCTTTATAAATTGAAGTTTCTGTTCGAGTTAATAGTTCTTTAACAGAATTATTGTCCTGTGCCTGCACGTTCAAACAGAAATAGAAAAAAAGTATTAGTAAAACTGGCTTCATGAGTTTGGATTATTTCTGTAAATTTATTCAAAAAAAAGATGAATGTCCATTTCTTCAATAATTCAAAATTGGACTTCACTCGTTTACTAAACAAAAAAATATTCATTTTGTTCTAGTTTCAATGCTTTTTAGAGATGCGTTTGAAAAAATATTTTTCTTTCACTTTAAAAAATAAACAAGATGATTTTTTATGATTTAGTAGT
>JAEUTR010000237.1 GCA_016787365.1 Bacteroidia bacterium | reverse complement strand
CCCGGAATTCAAATGAAATTTAAAGCGCTACATCAGTTCACCAGTAAATTACCATTAGTGGAAACTGATTACGATTATATTGATTTAATTGGCAATAACACTTCAAAATCTATACTATCAGGCATTTTAAACGGAAGTATTGCCGAAATCGATGGTATTATAAATCAATATAAACTACAATATCCTGATGTAATTTGTATTTTAACAGGTGGTGATAGCGAATACTTGGCAAAACGGTTAAAAAATAGCATCTTTGCCCACCAAAATTTAGTTTTAAAAGGACTTAACGATATTTTAAATTATAATCTTGAAAATAAATAAACATATTACTTTGTTGAAAACAACATTTTTTGCTCTTGTTTTTTTATGCATGAGCCTGTTTTCATATTCTCAAATATTAACTTCGAGCCCTTACTCCCGTTATGGTTTAGGTGAATTAAACATTCAAACTTTTGCAACTCCGGCAGCCATGGGCGGTTCATTCATTGCCTATCATCAAGATACCATTGCTCCGTTTTTTATAAATGTTGCAAATCCTGCAGGCTTAGCAAGTATTAAATTAACCAGTCTTGAGTTAGGCGGACAGGCACAATTCACAAAAATTAGCAGCAGCGGTTCTTCTATTAATAAAAAAAATATAAACTTTTCATATGGTTCTATTGGTTTTCCTTTAAAACGATTTGGTGGTGCTGCTTTTGGTATTATGCCCTATAGCACGGTTGGCTATAAAATCACTTCCAATCAGGAAGTTGCAACTGTTGGAAACATGACTTATGTGTTTCAGGGTGATGGAGGAATTAATAAAGCTTTTATTGGAATAGGTGTAAAACCTTTCAGAAAACAGGCATACAAATTTCATTTTTCTAATCTGGCAGACACTCTTATTCAAACAAATCAAACAGCTAAATACAAACGCAAAAGATTAGGAAGACAATTATTGTCAGAATTGTCTATCGGTGCTACCGGAAATTATTTATTTGGAACTATTAATCAGGTAACAGACGTCATATATCCGGGAAGTATTACATACTATAATACTAAAAGGCAACGCTCTGTTCAGGTTTCTGATTTTGTATTTAATGGAGGTTTACAAACTCATTTTACAATTGACTCGGTTAAATCTCATGGTCAAAGAAGAGCTTTAAGGCAAAAAATAAAAATTGGAGCAGGTTTTTTTATCAATACTCCGGCAGAAATAAATGCTAAACAAAGCAATATCATATACAATTATGCTATTGATGGTTTTGGCGTTGAAAGACCAAGAGATACAGTGCTTAACTCACAGGATAATGCGGGAACAATAACATTACCATTGGAAATGGGAGTTGGCTTATCAATAAAAAAAGGCGAAAAACTAACCGTATTAATGGATGCAGCAACTACCAATTGGAATAGTTTTAAATATTTTAGTACACCAAGTACAGATTTCAAAAATAGTTACCGATTTTCTGCAGGGTTAAATTATGTGCCAAATAAATTAGCATTTGGTACAGCTAATTATATTAAACGAATTCAATACCGATTAGGAATTTCTTATTCTGATGGTTATCTGGATTTAAAAAATACAGCCATCAGCAATGCCTTTATTTCTGCAGGTCTTGGATTACCGGTTGGCATTGGTCGTTTTGATGATATTGCTGTTGTTAATATATCTGCACAATATGGCAAAATGGGAACCATTAGCAATAGTTTACTACAGGAAGACTACGTTCGTTTAGTACTAGGTTTTACATTTAATAAACGTTGGTTTATTAAATATAAATATGATTAATCCTTAATTTCATGTGGTTATTACAAAAAATAGGCTTATTACCACTTTTCATAGTCGTTTCTTTTATCATTACTTCTTGTCAAACAGATAGAAATGAAATCATGGCCTTGGGTAAAAAAATTACTGTTCCTGATTTAACAGGTAAAGATGTAACCATGTTGTATTCAGATTCTACTATCTTAAAAATAAAACTGCAAACTCCCCAAATGCAGAAATATGAAAAAAGTGTAAAAGAACCTGTAACGATAATGCCTAAAGGTTTGTTTGTTATTTTTTATGATGAAAAAGGAAAAGAAGCAACTACTTTAAAAGCTGATTATGGTGTGCGTTACGAAAAAAGTAAACGCATGGAAGTGAAATATAATGTAGAAGTTATAAATATTAACGGAGAAAAATTAAATACGGAACATTTGATTTGGGATGAACAAAAAAAGAAAATTATATCAGATGCTTTTGTAAAAATTACAACTGCCAAAGAAATTATTATGGGTAAAGGATTAGAGGCTAATCAAGACTTTACACAATATGAAATTAAAGAAATTACAGGTTCAATCAGAGTAGACGATAACGAATTATAATTATGAGTAAATTTTTTAGAATACTGGAAATTGTTTGGCTAATAACAGCCTTAGGCTGTGCGGGTATATCCGTTTATTTTTTAATCACAAAGGATAATGATAGTGCCCTATACTTTGTATTTATATTCATTATTGCATCTATTATGTTTTTACTTAGAAGATACCAAAGAAAAAATCAGGATAGACTTAACAATAACGAACCCAGAAAATGACATTGACCGTTGCTGTAGTTGGCGGAGGCATAAGTGGTACATTAACCGTTTTACAATTGGTTAAACAATCTCGAGTAGCGGTGTCAATTATATGGTTTGATTCTCAAAACAAATTTTGTAAAGGTTACGCTTATACTACATTTGATGAACAACATCTATTAAATGTAAGAGCCGCGAACATGTCTGTATTTGCAGATGAACCTTTTCATTTTACAGATTGGCTAAAACAATACCATTCAAACTATACACCTTTCGACTTTGTTCCCAGAAAACTGTACGGAGAATATGTGTTTGACACATTTGAAAAATTAAAACATACAAATCCACTAGTTTCCATTTCTCAAATATCGGAAGAAGTAAAATCAATAAATAAAATTGATACTAATTTTAATGTGACTGCAAATAAAACATATTTGGCAAAAAAAGTAATTCTGGCTTTTGGAAATTTTCTTCCTGCGCATCCTTCATCTTTATCAAAAGAATTTATTACATCAAAAAATTATTTTCAAAATCCCTTCAATGTTAAGTTAACCAATAATCTACAAAAAGTGAAAAATATCACCATTATTGGATCAGGACTTACTATGCTTGATGTTATTGTTAGCCTTTCACATTACAATTATAAGGGAAGCATTAATGTTATTTCACCACATGCATATATTCCTCAGATACATCCTGAAATCTCATTACCATCGGTTAATTCATTTATAAACAACGATAAAACCTATACCTTAAATGAATTAGTTTCATTAGTAAATAAAGAACTTAAAAAAGCTAAAAAAGAACATTTAAACTTACATAGTGTCATTGATTTAATGCGACCTCATGTACAAAGGATTTGGCTGAAATTTTCATTAAAAGAAAAACAACAATTTTTAAGGCACTTACGGCATAAATGGGGAGTTGCCAGACATAGAGCTCCTTTGCAAAGTATGACTGTTTTTAATAATTTAAAGGCGTCTCATCAATTAACTCTCCTAAAAGGGCGGATTTTTGACATAAAAACAACAGAAATGGGTTTTGAATTACATTATTCCAACAGTACAAATCATCAATTAACATTAAAAACGGACATAATCGTTAATTGTACAGGCCCTGAATGCAATTATTCTAAATTAACATCGCCACTTATTCAATCTTTGCTTAAAAATGGAGATATTTCCCCTGACTCATTAAATTATGGCTTAAATACCCGAAAAGACGGGCAGTTGAAACCCAACATGTTCACTTTAGGACCACCATTAAAAGGGATTTTATGGGAAAGTGTGGCAGTGCCCGAAATCAGGGTTCAAGCACAAGAATTAGCCGCTAAAATTATTTGCGATTAATTTTTCGTTTTTCAGCAATAATTTTATCTTTGCATTCCTTAAATTATAACACATATGAGCGTTTTAGAAAAAATACGTAGCAAAACAGGTCTTTTGGTTGGAATCGTTGGTTTAGCCTTAGTGATTTTTATTTTAGAGAGTTTATTAGGCTCAGGTGGCGCTTTGTTCTCAGGGCAGGATACCGAAGTTGGAAAAATTGCCGGTGAAAAAATTGATTATACTGCTTTTAGCCAAAAGGTAAACGAGCAGATTCTGCAAATCCAGCAATCTAACCCAAATGCTACAATTGATGATAAAATGAAAGAACAGATTATTGAATCTGTTTGGAATCGATTAATCAATGATAAAGTAAACAAAGTTCAATATAAAAAATTAGGTATTTCTGTATCTGAAGATGAATTGTATGATTTAATGCTTGTTCATCCTCATCAATATGTTATACAGCAATTAACCGACCAACAAACCGGAAGAATTTATGATGGGTTTGCTCGTCCTGATGGTTCATTAGATTTAGCTAAATTAAACCAATGGGTTGGACAAATGAATGTTGAGCAGGAAAAAATGTGGAAACAAATAGAAAAATCTATTTTAGAAGTGCGTGCCGCTGAAAAATACAATAACTTGATTAAAAAGGGATTGTACGTAACTACTGCAGAAGCTAAAGATGCTTTTATTGCTCAAAACAAACAAGTAAACGCAGCCTTTGTTATGAAACGCTATGATTCGGTTTCTGATTCAACGGTTAAAGTAACAGAAGATGAAATTGCTGCATACTATAATAAACACCAAAGCGATTATAAAGTAAGTGAACCTTCCCGTGAAATTGAATATGTTGCATATGATGTTGTTCCTTCAAAAGGAGATTACGAGGCTTTATTAAATGATGCTCAACGTGCAGCGGATGAATTTAAAACAAAAACTGTTAAGGAAGATTCTTCATACATTGCTCAGGAAAGCGAAGGTGGAGTTGTTAATATTGCTAACTACGGTAAAAACAATATGGTAATTGGTGATTCTACTGTATTTACTGCTGCAAAAGGAACAGTATTTGGTACATATACAGAAGGTACATTTTTAAAAATTTACAAATTAACTGATGTTAAATCAATAGCTGATTCAGCTAAAGTACGTCACATATTAATTGGTTTACAAAGCCAAAGAACACAATCTCAGCGTACACCTGAAGTTGCAAAACGTATAGCAGATAGCTTATTAACTTTATTAAAAAACAAACAAGTTAAATTTGACACTTTAGTAAAAACAATGTCTGATGACATGGGTTCTTTGGATAAAGGTGGAGATTATGGTTGGTTTGATGAAAACAAAGGTTTTGTTGAACCATTTAAAAACGCTGGCTTACAAGGAACAGTTGGTAATATTACGGTAGTTCCAACTCAGTTTGGATTCCATATTATTGAAGTATTAGGTGTTTCTAAAACACGTCACAATTCGTACACTGTAGCTCAAATCACAAAATTAATATCTCCAAGTGGAGAAACTTCTCAGGAGTACTATAAAATGGCAAGTGATTTTGCTGGTAAAAACCAAACAGCAGATGCATTTAATAAAGGTGTAGATGCTGAAAAATTGAATAAACGTATTGCCGAAAATATCAGAGAAAATGATAAATCTTTACCAGGTTTAGAAGGTGCTAAAGATTTGGTTCGTTGGGTTTATAAAGCAAAAAAAGGCGAAGTGTCTCCTGTGTTTGAATTTAAAGACAGATTTGTAGTTGCACAATTAGTTCGTATTAATGAAAAAGGAATTGCCCCTTTAGAAGATGTAAAAGATGATGTTACAGCTAAAGCAATTCGCGATAAAAAAGCAGAAGCATTTATTAAAGAATTTGAAACAAAAGCGGGTTCCTCAAAAGTAATTGAAGATATCGCAGCTAAAATGGCTTTACAAGTTGAAAAATCTGATAATTTAACTTTCTCAGCATATAATGTTGCTGCCATTGGAAGAGAAGATGCCTTAATTGGAACTGCTACAGCAATGAAAACAGGAACTACCAGTAAAGCTATTAAAGGAGATAATGGTGTGTTTATTGTAGCTGTAGCTTCTGTTACTGAAGCTGTATTACCAAAAGATTTTAAAGGTAAACAACAGGAAATTGAAAGAATAAATGGCGGTCGTGTGGAATATGAACTATTTGATGCTTTAAAAGAAAAAGCTGATATAGAAGATCACAGAGGCAAATTTGATTTCTAATTCTTATAACTTTATAAAAAAACTCCTGCTAAATTTAGCAGGAGTTTTTTTATAGCCCTTATTTAAATAAAAATTCCCTTAGCATAAATGAGTTTACTTAGTATTTATACTGATTATGGTATCTTAACATTATTTTTATTGGCTCTTTCGGCATTTACCGCAGGTTTTATTGATGCCGTTGTTGGTGGTGGCGGTTTAATCCAAACTCCTTTTCTATTAATTACATTTCCAAAAATGCCGTTGCCCATCTTATTTGGCACTAATAAAATTGCAGCTTTAGCAGGCACATCCATTGCTGCATTTAAGTACGCGAAAAAAATCACTTTTGATTATAAACTACTTTTTGTTATTGCTCTCAGTTGTTTTATCTCGTCATATTTAGGAGCTCAAATTATTAATCACATTGATAGTAATTTATTAAAACCTCTAATCCTTGTCATACTCATTGTTATTGCAATTTATACCTTCATCAAAAAAGACTTAGGCTCGATTGAAACTAAAGAGTTGCCTATTAAAAAACAAATGCTTTATGGCGCTTGTATTGGCTTAATAGTAGGTTTTTACGATGGCTTTTTTGGTCCAGGTACTGGCAGTTTTTTTGTTCTAGGCTTTGTAGTAGTATTAGGCTTTGAATTTGTAAAAGCATCAGCTTATGCAAAAATTGTAAACTGTGTTACTAATATATCTGCTCTCATTGTGTTTATTAAAGAAGGCAATTACATTATACACTTAGCTATTTTATTAGCCATCTTTAATATTATTGGCAGTTTTATTGGCAGCCATTTAGCGCTAAAAAAAGGGAATGGTTTTGTTCGAATTATATTTTTAGTCATTGTGTCCGTAATGATTTTAAAATATGGATACGATGTGTTAAAGGTTTATTTTTAAAGAAATCATTTTCTAGCCAACAACTTGCTTAATCTCATAACAATTTTATTGTATCGTTTTTCATTGAATGACTTTGGATCGCTTATTTCTTTCCTGTAACTGGAAACTTCTTTATACTTCCTTTTCAGCTTTCTGTTGTCATTGGCTAAGTCTTGATTGCTTTCTTTATACCCCAATTTTAACGCCTTATTGATAACGCTTTGTCTTGTTCGTTCAGTTTCATTTTCAAAATTTATAATATTTAGTCCTTGTGTTTGCTTATAACTTAAAGCGTACAATCCTCGCAATACTATTGCCTCTTTAGGGTAATTAATCGATAACCAACAGAAGTCTGATTCGCATTCGGTAATTGATAATTCTTTAAAATTATTTAAATCACTAAGCGAAAGTTCCTTTGTTTTAACTAACTCCAATTTAATTTTTAGCGCATCGTTTAGCAGTACGTGTTTTAATTTAATTTCTTTGGTAATTAAATTAAATAATCTAACGTATTCTGATGAAGGGTTGTACAACATATAGTCAATCTCTTTGGTATACTTATATTCCATTGGATATATTCTACTTCTAATATCAACGATAGGTTTTTTATAGTTATCCAATAAAAATCTCCTTTTGGTGATACACTTTTTAAAGGGGTCTAAAATCGAATCATTTCTAAAAACCACCGGCCAAACATTTAAAGATAAGTGAGTAATAATAGAATCGAATTGGTTTTTATGAGCAGAAATGCTTAAAAGAAGTGTATCCAATTGATTTGTTTTTTTAGTATGACTCTTTTCGAGGTCTTTAATTCTTGATTCGGAATAAGGTTTTATTTTATCAAAATTATACTTCGTTTTATATCGATGAAATTTTCTAATTCTGTTGTGATAAACCGTGGCAAAAGCGGAGCTCTTATTGAGTAATTCATTAAATGCCCTATTATGTTGAAGCGTGATTTTTACTTTATCCTTAATGAACTTAATATGATTTTTATTATCATTTAATAGCAACTTTGCTTTGGTATCGTTTTTTGTTTTTTCATATTTAAAATACTTTACCAAATTATTTCTGGAAATAGACATATTGGTTAATGCATTTTGATATGACAGCAAAGAGCTGTCAGTAATGCTTAACCTATTATCAGTTTCTGATAAGCTTTTAACATACAAATTCTTGCCCAATTCATCATAGCACAACGTAGTAATAAATTTATTATTAGGATTAAAACGATTGCTA
>JAEUTR010000211.1 GCA_016787365.1 Bacteroidia bacterium | reverse complement strand
CAACATGTAGAATTTATTGATCAAAATCCGATTGGTAAATCTTCTCGTAGTAATCCTGTTACTTATACCAAAGCATACGATGAAATTCGTAATTTATTTTCAGACCAATCTTTAGCAAAAGTTCGAAATTATAAACCGTCTCACTTCTCATTTAATGTGGATGGTGGACGTTGTGAAGTTTGTGAAGGCGAAGGAACCATTACCGTTGAAATGCAATTCATGGCAGATATTTCGCTACCCTGCGAGGCTTGTAACAGTAAGCGTTTTAAAGCAGAAACTCTAGAAATATTATATAAAGGTAAATCTATTTCTGACGTGTTAGAAATGACCATTGATGATGCGGTGATTTATTTTTCTCAGGACGAAACAGATCGTGTTTGTAAACGTATTATTGAACGATTAAAACCTTTACAAGAAGTTGGTTTAGGTTACGTACAACTAGGTCAATCATCTAGTACCTTAAGTGGTGGCGAAGCTCAACGCATTAAATTAGCTACTTTTTTAATTGGAGGAAATTCTACTACTCAAACACTTTTTATTTTTGACGAACCTACAACAGGTCTGCATTTTCATGATGTGGCTAAATTATTAAAATCTTTCAACGCCTTAATCGAACGAGGACACTCCATTATTGTAATTGAACACAATTTAGATGTCATAAAATGTGCAGATTGGGTAATAGATATTGGCCCAGAAGGTGGTGAGGAAGGCGGAACCGTTGTTGCCCAAGGAACGCCAGAAGATGTAGCAAAAAGTAAGGTAAGCTACACGGCTAAGTATTTAAAAGAGAAGTTATAATAAGCTTATTTATTCATTCATCGTCATGTCGAACTTGATTCGGCATCTCTGTGTTTTGATACAATTTTGAGATTCTGAAACAAGTTCAGAATGACAATCAATTAATTTTAGAAAAAAACTCTAAGTTTTTAAAAACCTATTAACAAATCTTTCTCATTCTTTAAATTATTCGCACCTTTGGTTTTTAGAAAAACCTTTCTAAAAATCTATGCAACTAAAATATCAAACTAAGCCTAAAGCCATCCTTTTATTAGAAGACGGTAAAGTATTTGAAGGCAAAGCCGCAGGAAAAATCGGCACTACTACCGGGGAAATTTGTTTTAATACTGGTATGACTGGGTACCAAGAAATTTTCACTGACCCTTCTTATTTTGGGCAAATAGTCGTGATGAATAATGTTCATGTTGGTAATTACGGTATTGAAGCTAGCGAAGTAGAAAGCGACAGCATCAAAATTTCGGGTATGATTTGTAAGAAATTTAATGATGGTTTTTCTCGTAAACGCGCTCAACAATCCTTGCAAGATTATTTCTTGAATGATGGTGTTGTGGCCATTAGTGATGTGGATACACGTGCTATTGTTCGTTATATCAGAGATAAGGGTGCTATGAACTGTATTATTTCTTCTGATAACGCCGACATTGATGCTTTAAAAGCACAATTAGCAAAAGTTCCAAAAATGGAAGGATTAGAATTATCTTCTAAAGTTGCAACGACTACAGCATATAATTTCGGAGAGCCAACCTCTACTCATAAAGTAGCTGTGTTAGATTTTGGAGTAAAGAAAAACATCTTACGTTCATTGGCTGAAAGAGATTGCTATTTAAAAGTATTTCCAATGAAATCTTCTATCAAAGATATTTTAGATTTCAATCCGGATGGTATCATGTTGAGTAACGGTCCTGGTGATCCGGGTGTGATGAAAGATGAAATTGCTTTAATTAAAGAAGTAGTGGCTACTGGAAAACCGGTTTTTGGTATCTGTTTAGGTCACCAATTATTGGCAGAATCTCAAGGAATTTCTACTTATAAAATGCATGCTGGTCACCGTGGAATTAATCACCCGGTAAAAAACATTATTACTGGTAAATCTGAAATTACTTCACAAAATCATGGATTTACTGTAAATGCTGAGGATATTGCAAAAAATCCAAATATTGAAATCACCCATGTGAACTTAAATGACAATACCATTGAAGGTATTCGCATTAAAAATAAATCTGTGTTTTCGGTACAATATCATCCAGAGGCTTGCCCTGGCCCATTGGATGCACGTTACTTATTTGATGATTTTGTAAGCAATATTAAAGCTTCTAAAAAGTAATTTTTGTTTTCTAAACACATAGACACATAGATCTTAAGCAATAATAAATATAAAAGATACGAAAATAGATAGCATAGCAAATTGAAGCAATGCTTCAATTCTATGGTTTCTTTTTCAACAACACCTACCAAAAAATCCCTATGTGACTATGTGGTTTAATTGAAAAAAAATCAAATAGCCCAATTTGGCTAATCTTGCATTAAAATCCTGAAATTTTAGGCTTTTTTTGTTACCTTCGCGGCATTATGCCAAATTTAGTAGCCATTGTCGGTCGTCCCAACGTAGGGAAGTCGACTCTTTTTAACAGATTAACCGAATCTCGTGAAGCCATTGTTGATGATGAGCCGGGAGTTACGCGTGATAGACATTACGGTAAATCAAACTGGAATGGTGTTGAGTTTTCTGTAGTTGATACTGGCGGATATATTAAAGGTAGCGATGATGTTTTTGAAGAAGAAATCAGAAAACAGGTTCAAATTGCCGTTAACGAAAGTACAACCATTTTATTTATGGTGGATGTAACCGATGGCGTTACTCAATTTGATAAAGACGTTGCCAATATTGTTCGTAGAAGTAAAAAGCCCGTTTTATTAGTAGTCAATAAAGTAGATAATAGCGAACGTAATTCTTACGCAGCAGAATTTTATTCATTAGGTTTAGGAGATCCATACTGTGTTTCTTCTAACAGTGGGATGGGAACTGGTGATTTATTAGATGCCTTGATTAAAACATTCCCCGAAGATTTAGGCGCAATTGAAGGAAGTCATTTGCCAAAGATTGCTATTGTTGGTCGCCCTAACGTTGGTAAATCTTCTTTAACCAATGCTTTATTAGGAGAAGATAGAAACATTGTAACTGCTATTGCCGGAACAACCAGAGACACGATTCATACACGTTACAATAAATTCGGACATGATTTCTTATTGATTGATACCGCTGGTATGCGAAAGAAAGCAAAAGTTCACGAAGACATTGAGTTTTATAGTGTGATGCGTACCATCAATGCTATTGAAAATTCTGATGTATGTGTATTGATGTTGGATGCCACAATGGGTATCGAATCTCAAGATTTAAATATTATTCACTTAATTGTGAAAAATCATAAAGGAATTGTAATAGTAGTCAATAAA
>JAEUTR010000130.1 GCA_016787365.1 Bacteroidia bacterium | reverse complement strand
GCCATTATTATTCCTCAAAAAGCTACCTATGAAATTTTAGAAAAGAAGTATGTTTTTGTAGTTGATAAAAATAATACGGTTCACTCTCGCGAAATCACCATAGCTTCTGAAATGCCCGATCTATATATTGTTAAAGAGGGCATTACCGAAAATGATAAAATACTATTGGAAGGTATCAGAAAAGTAAAAGACAATGATAAAATTCATTTCACTTACGAAAAGCCTGAATCTGTATTACCAAAATTAAAAGTTTACGTTGAATAATTTAACTACTTAAAAAAACACATTATGTTTAGTAAATTCATTCAAAGACCAGTACTCGCTATTGTTATATCACTTGTGATATTATTTATAGGGACGCTGGCAATAAAAACATTACCAACATCACAGTTCCCCGAAGTAGCTCCTCCTGTGGTTATGGTAAGCGCATCTTATCCGGGTGCAAGTGCAAAGTCACTTGCCGAATCAGTTATTATTCCTTTAGAACAATCTATCAATGGTGCATGGGGAATGCGTTACATGACCTCTGATGCAACGAGTGCAGGTGAAGCTAATATCCAAGTTGTTTTTGAACCAGGTACCGATATTAATCAAGCTTTAGTGCAAGTATCTAATCGTGTGCAACAAGTAACAAACCGCCTTCCAACTTTGGTGCAACGCGAAGGTGTGGTTATCACACCCGTAATTCCAAGTATGTTGATGTACGTTAATCTTTACAGTAAAGATAAAAATGCCAATATGAAATTTTTATTTAATTACGCTGGCGTTAACATGGTTCCGGAATTACAACGTATCAATGGTATTGGGCAAGTAAGAATATTAGGAAGTCGCCAATACGCTATGCGAATTTGGCTAAACCCTGACAGAATGCGTGCCTACAAAGTATCGCCGGATGAAGTGATGGAAGCCTTAAACGATCAAAGTATAATTGGTAAACCCGGACGTATTGGTAGAGGTGATAGCAAACAAGCTGAAGCGCTTGAATATGTATTAACGTATACCGATCGATTTAATGATCCAAAACAATACGAAGATGTTATTATCAGAGCAAATGCTAATGGAGAAAATTTGAGATTGAAAGATGTAGCAACTGTTTCGTTAGGAAGTGAGTACTATGACATTTATTCGAGCATGAACGGACATCCTTCTGCCGCTTTGGTATTAAAACAAACCTATGGAAGTAATGCCAGCGAAGTGATCGCAAAAGTAAAAGATAAATTAGAAGAATTAAAAAAATCATTTCCTCCCGGAATGGAATATGAAGTGAGTTATGATGTTTCTAATTTCTTGGATGCATCTATAGAAAACGTTGTTCATACATTAAGAGACGCCTTTATTTTAGTAGCCTTAGTAGTATTTATATTTTTGGGAGATTGGCGTTCCACATTAATTCCAACATTAGCTGTTCCAATATCATTAATCGGTGCATTTTTCTTTATGCAACTATTTGGACTTACCATTAACATGGTAACGCTCTTTGCCCTTGTATTAGCAATTGGTATTGTGGTAGATGATGCCATCGTCGTCGTTGAGGCAGTACATGCCAAAATGGAAGAAGAACATCTTTCGCCTTACAATGCCGTTAGAAAAGTAATTGGTGAAATTAGCGGAGCAGTCATTGCCATCACCTTATTAATGGTAGCGGTGTTTGTTCCGGTTTCTTTTATGACAGGGCCTGTAGGAACATTTTATCGTCAATTTTCCATTACGATGGCTTCAGCAATTGTATTGTCTGGTATTGTAGCTTTAACGGTAACACCAGTTTTATGTGCTATGATCTTAAAAAACAATCACGGACAACCACGTAAAAAAACATGGATGAACAGATTCCTCGATAGCTTTAACAGAGGTTTTGAAAAACTAACAGGAAAATATGTTTGGCTATTACGAAAGATTGCACATCGCAAAATTGTTACCATTGGTTTATTTGCCTTATTTGCTCTCGGAATTTTTGGTATTAGCAACAGTCTACCAACTGGTTTTATTCCAAGCGAAGACCAAGGTATGTTATATGCTATTATTCAAACTCCTCCCGGCTCAACACTCGAAAGAACCAATGCCTTATCTAACAAATTAGTAGAAGTGATAAACGAAGTAGAAGGTGTAAAATCGGTTTCTTCCATTGCGGGTTACGAGGTATTAACCGAAGGCCGAGGGTCGAACGCCGGTACCTGTTTAATTAATTTAAAACCCTGGGGCGAAAGAAAACACAGCGTTAATGAAATTATTTTAGAACTGGAACAAAAAGCAAAATCAATTCCTGGTGCAACTATCGAATTCTTTGATCCACCTGCCGTTCCTGGCTTTGGTGCAGCCGGCGGTTTTGCATTGCAATTATTAGATAAAACCAATAGTGGTGATTACAAACAACTCGAAAAAGTAACTACCGATTTCATTAATGAAATGAAAAAAAGGAAAGAGATAACAGGCTTATTTACTTTTTTTAGTGCCAACTATCCTCAGTACGAAATCGAAATAGATAATCAGGCAGCGATGCAAAAAGGTGTTTCTATTGGCAATGCCATGAACACGCTTTCCATTTTTGTTGGTAGTACCTATGAACTTGGTTTTATTAAATACCAACGTTTCTTTAAAGTGTTTGTGCAGGCCGCTCCTGAGTTTAGAAAGCTTCCAACGGATATTATGAATTTGTATGTAAAAAATAATCGCGACGAAATGGTTCCATTTTCTGCCTTTATGAAAATTCATAAGAAACAAGGAGCTAATGAAATTAACCGTTATAACATGTATAATACTGCCGCTATTAGAGGTGGGCCGGCAACCGGCTATAGTAGTGGTGAGGCTATTGCAGCTGTAAAAGAAGTCGCCGCTAAAACTTTACCTAATGGTTATGATATCGATTGGGCCGCATTGTCGTATGATGAAACAAGACGTGGAAATGAAGCGGTATATATTTTCATTATTGTATTGATATTCGTATACTTTGTATTAGCAGCTCAGTACGAAAGTTTCATTATTCCATTAGCAGTAATCTTTTCATTACCTGCAGGCATTTTTGGTTCCTTCTTATTAATAAAGGGTATGGGACTAGCCAATGATATTTATGCGCAGGTTGGTTTAGTTATGCTAGTTGGGCTACTTGGTAAAAATGCTGTATTAATTGTAGAGTTTGCTGTACAAAAACAACATGAGGGAGCCAGCGTTATTGACGCTGCCATTGAAGGTGCCAAAGTGCGTTTCAGACCAATTTTAATGACATCTTTTGCTTTTATAGCAGGATTAATTCCCTTAGTGCTTGCTCACGGTGCCGGAGCTATTGGCAATAAAACAATTGGTACTTCCGCATTAGGCGGAATGTTATTTGGAACTATTTTCGGTGTAATTATCGTTCCGGGTTTATACTACATTTTTGGCTCCATGGCAAAAGGTCGTAAGCTCATTAAAAATGAAGAAGATTCAAGCTTAACAGAAGACATCGTTCACCATATAGATAATTTTCCACAAACTCCAGAAAATGATAACTAGAAAAAAAATAATAGTATACCTTGGAATACTAAGTTTATCTATTGTATACACCGCATGTATTGGTCCATCTGCTATTAAAAGATCGGAAAACAAAAGCGTTCCTGCAAGCTACAATGGTGGTAAAGATTCCATCAATACCGCAACCATAAAATGGAAAACATTTTTCAAGGACCAATATTTAATCGCGTTAATAGATACGGCCTTAAAAAATAATCAAGAGTTGAACATCATCATGCAAGAAATTAATATTGCTAAAAATGATGTAAGAGCCAAGAAAGGTGCATACATGCCAAATTTGGAAGTTGGTTTGGAAGCAAGTCTTGATAAATCGAGCCGATATACAATTACAGGCGCAAATGAAGAAGCAACTGATATTGTAGTGGGACAAAAAAATCCTTCCCCTTTATCAAACTATGTTTTGGGTGCAAACATTTCCTGGGAAATTGATATTTGGAAAAAGTTACGTAACGCTAAAAAAGCAGCCGTCTTTAAATACCTTTCAAGTATTGATGGAAAAAATTTTATGTTAACACATTTAGTTGCAGAAATTTCTAATTCATACTATGAATTACTTGCGCTTGATAATCAATTAGAAATTTTGAAACAAAATATAGAACTGTATCAAAATTCTCTTGAAATTGTAAAGCTCGAGAAAAGTGCAGCAAGGGTAACAGAATTAGCGGTTCGCAGGTTTGAGGCAGAAGTGCTTAAAAACCAAAGTCGTCAGTTTTATATTGAACAGCAAATTACTGTAACCGAAAATCGTTTGAATTATTTGATGGGTAGATTTCCACAAACAATTACAAGAAACTCCAAATCATTTATTGATTTGCCAATTGATACGATTCATTCAGGAATTCCGTCGCAGCTTTTAGATAATAGGCCCGACATTAAAAGAGCAGAACGTGAATTAATTGCGGCAAAATTAGAAGTGAAATCGGCTAAAGCTGAATTTTACCCTGCTTTAAAAATTACGGCTGGTGCTGGTTATAGTGCATTTAATCCTAAATACATTATCGAAACACCTCTGTCGTTAATTTATAATGTAGCAGGGAATTTAGTTGCACCTTTAATTAATAGAAATGTGATCAAAGCAAATTACTATTCGGCTAGTTCAAAACAAGTACAAGCCATGTATAATTATGAGCGTACCATTTTAAATGCACATATCGAAGTAGTGAATCAACTTTCAAATATCAATAATCTTAAAAAGAGCTATGATTTAAAAACAAAACAAATTCAAGCACTTACCGAATCTATTGATATTTCAAATACATTATTTAAATCTGCCAGAGCGGATTATATGGAAGTTTTACTAACACAACGAGATGCTTTAGAATCAAGATTTGAATTGATTGAAACAAAAAAACAACAAATGAATGCCATGGTAAATATCTTTGAAGCATTAGGTGGTGGTTGGAGATAATTCTTACCACTACGCTAAAGAAGCTTGCTAACCTTAGTTGAAAATTGGTATTTTATTTCATAGTTTTTTACCAACTGGAGACTAAGGTCTAGCAAGACCATTTTGTTTTTGCCCGCAGATCACACAGATAATCGCTGATTTAAACATCAGCGAAATTTTCGGGACATAATTTTTATTAAACCTTAAAAAGGTATAAAAGTTAAACCTGCCATTAAATTAAAGCGCTGACTAGGATATTTCTCCCAACGATAATAACGTGTATTGGCAATGTTATTGAAGTTAACAAAGAAAGATAACATTTTACTATAACGATATTCCGCTCCCAAATTCACATCTACAATACCTTTCAATAATTTTGATTCAGTAGTATATGTAAAATTATTTTCTACCTGTGTTAATGCAAATTGATTACCTATAACAAAGATATCCGCTTTTAAAATAATTTTACTTTTTAAATTATACACTGTAGAAAACGTTAAATCAAAATCAGGTTTATGATACGCTCGAACCAGATTTTTAGTTTTATACATGTAATAGTTTCCTTTTGCTATAAAATGAATTTTCTCTTTGTATTGGTACTTAACCTGTCCTGACACGTTAAACAAATTAGTATTATCATATATCACCTTATATTGATTATCTAATGTGCCATTCTTCGTATAATCTATAACAAAGAAATGCATACTATCAACAACACTATAACTTACTTTGGCATCGTAACTTGTTTTTGAACTTAAGTTTCCTTTTAAACCAGCAAATACATTAATTTTAGTATTAGAGTTTTTATAGTTTAATGTAGAAGTTACAAAAGGGTTTTCGTTAGATAAACTGCGTAATGAGTTTTTTTGTAACCCACCATTTACGCCGGCATAAGGAATAATAATACTTTCATACACATCAAACTGAGCATTTATTTGTGGATGGAAATAAAATTTTGTAGCACTTTGATTTGTAAATACATCCATTGTAGCTGCCAAACCAATATCTAACATCCATTTTTTACCATGTGTTTCAAAATAAGGATTAAGTTTAATTATCACATCATTAAATGTATCATTGGGTAATTTATGGTTATAATAATCCGCATCAAAAGCTACAAATAAACGTTCTTTATTAACGTATGTATTAAATACCGTATTTAGCTTTACATTATTTTCCGCAACGTTATACTTATCAGTTAAATTATGATAGCCCAACTTAATGAAGTGATTAATTTTAGTGCTATCCGTATAATGGCTCTGGATTTTAATTACAGGCTCAAATAATTGGTAACGTTGTTTGGCATAATCCTTTGATAATTTGTTTTCAGAAGTATCATATCCGTAAAAATTAACCACATTTCTTTTGTAATTAAATTCTCCGGTTAATGTATGTTTTTTATAGAATTTTTTACCGAAAATTTCTGCTTCATTATCGCTAAATCCACTATATCCCACATCTTTTAAATGAGATGACGATGACAGATGTTTTATATGAGCTCCATAAGCAACATCTCTGGTTCGTAAACTATTAATCCAAAATTCTCCGTAAGGAGTAGTGTATGTTCCCATCCCCACTTTTAATAACGAACGGTACAATTTAGCTAAGGGTTCGTTTTGCATTTTAGCGGCATCAATTGGAATGACCTCATATTTAGAAACTAATGGATTGGACACAATAGCATAATTAATATTCGAAATTTTCTTTACTGTATCTTTGATTTCAGGTAAATCACCAAATTTAACAGCATCCTTAATTGTAGGTTCAAATTCACTGGTTGCTTTCAACTCAATGTCTTTCATTCCGGTTTGTGCTAAAGTTGCAGCCACATAGCCTAAAACCAAAACAATTACAAAAAACCATTGTAATTTTTTAATTCTGCGTTTTTGCATTTGCTGTTCTTGCTCATACATAAACGAATTGCCGTACTTGCTGGAAGAAAGTATGGTATCGCTATTGTAATATTTAGTTTCTCTCATATTTAATATTTTAGTTTCATCCAAGTTTTTGCTCTCGACTACGCTCTCACGCCTTGGCGTGATGACAATTTATTAGTTATTATTTTTTAATGAATCTATTTTTGCTTCATACAACTGATCAAACAAATCTTTATCTCCTTTTTGTTCTTTAAACTCCACTTTCATTTCATTTCCTGTAGGTTGTTCCTGAATCATCAAAGCAGCTCGTTTAGCTTTCAGTTTTTCTAATTTAGTGGTTGCTTCATCAATATATTCTTGTCTTGGTTTACCATCAATAACCGTTTGCAACATTAATTCGGCATCTGCATCATCTCCCTTGGCTATATAAGAATCTGCTAATAACAATAAACCTTTGGTATTCCAGTCATCGTTTGAATACTCATAGCCTACTAAACTTGTAATTGTTTTCTCAACTGCCGTATAATCCTGTTTAGCTAATTGTATTTTGGCAATGTGATATAAAGCTTCAGCACCTGTGATATTTTTTGCTGTTTTATGAATGGCTTTAAACTCAATTAATGCATCATCAAAACGATTTAATTCATATAATGATTTTGCCTTATCATATTTAGCTTCATTAGTTTGCTGAGGAGTAATTTTTTCTGTGTTCAATACCTTAATTGCAAAATCCAGTGTAATATCAAATTTCTTCATATTAAAAGCGCTACGCATTGCTCCTATTCTTCCGCTTAACTTGTTGGCTGGAGTTTCGGCGTATTCTT
>JAEUTR010000093.1 GCA_016787365.1 Bacteroidia bacterium | reverse complement strand
TCCTTTTTTCTTTCTTAGAGCCTGCATTCTTTTCTCATCGTTTTTCAGAGCATTCAACATTTTTTCAGCTTGTTCTTTACTCATTTGAGGTTGCTGTTCTTCCTGTTTTTGTTTCTCTTCTTTATTTTCTTTTTTATCCTTTTTTTCGTCTTTTTTATCCTGATTTTTTTTATCGTCTTTGTTTTTTTGATTCTTTTGCTGTTCGGCTAATTTTTTTAATGCATAGGCTAAATTATATCTGGTATCTTCATCTTTAGGATTTAGTTTTAATGCCTTTTTATAACCTAATATCGCATCTTCATAACTTTGTTGCATAAGTTTTGCATTTCCATAATTATGCCATGCCTTTTGTATAGTATCAGCATTAGAAACTGATTTAGCAACTACTTCAAATTGTTCAGCGGCCTGATTAAATACAATATTAGCGGCAGAATCAGGAGTCATCTTTTTATCAGGTGTTGGTATTTTACCTGATTTAATAAGTTGTGCAGTTTTAAAGTAAGCATCGCCTAAGTTAAAATTAGCTTTATAATAACCTTGTTTTTCTTTTAGTGAGTTTTTATAAAGATTTATAGCTTCCAATGGTTTGCCGCCATGGTAAGAATCATTACCCTTTCGTAATATTATTTTTTCTTTTTGAGCAAAGCCTACAAAGGAAAATAATACGATAACACTAGCTATGTATATATGTTTATTACGCTTTTGCATTATTAAATAAATTCAATTTTTTCCAAAGTTTACTTACTCTTTCTGATATTAATGATTCTAAAACTATAAATAACAAAGCTGCTCCTAAAAACCATTGAAACTGATCTTCATAATCTGTATACATTTTGCTTTCTAATTGTTTTTTATCCAGTTCAGCAATTTTATTTAAAACAACATCTAATCCAATATCAGAACTGCTTGCCTGAACATATACACCATTTGTGGCACCGGATATATCCTGTAATATCTTGGAATCTAATTTTGTAATGACGGTATTTCCCTGATTATCCTTTTTGTACCCACTTACTATTCCATCAATAATATTTGGAATAGGAACACCAGATTCGGAACCAACGCCTATGGTATGTATAACAATGTTTTTCTTGGAAGCTTCTTCCGCAGCATCTATGGCACTTGAAGTAGCTTCTTCATTATTTTCGCCATCTGTAATAATTACAATGGCTTTGTTTTTGCCTTCGTCTTTGCCAAAACTTTCAATCGATAAATTGATAGCGTCTGCAATATTTGTTCCTTGTACAGGAACAATTTTGTTATTTATACCTTCCAAAAATAATTTTGCAGAACTATAATCAGTTGTAATTGGCAACTGAACATATGCTTCGCCCGCAAAAACAATAATGCCCAGTCGATCGCCCTGCAATTTGTCAATCATATTTTCAATGGCAATTTTAGCTCTTTCTAAACGATTTGGGGATAAATCCTGAGCCATCATACTGTTAGATACATCTAAACAAACCATGATGTCTGCTCCTTCGCGTTTCACATCCTGCATTTTTGAACCTGTTTGAAGATTGCATATACCTAATATTAAAAAGGAAAAACCAATTATAAACAAAATAAATTTTGTGTTCTTTTTTGCTTTTGAAACTTCAGGAACTAGTTGATTTATTAAATTTAAATCACCCAGTTTTTTTAAATTCTTTTTTGTTCGATATATATACCATACATAAATAGCTATGCAAATAGGTATAATTGCAAAAGCATAAAAAAATATGTGGTTTTCAAATTTAAACATTACGGTATGGCTTTAAATACAAAGCGTTTTAATAAAAATTCTAATAATAAACAAATGGCCGCTGCAATAGCTAATGGTAAAAAATGTTCTGCTTTATTAGTAAAGCTTTTTTCGCTAATGATCGTTTTTTCTAACAAGTCAATCTCTTTGTATGTGTTTTCTAAACTTTCTCTATCAGTTGCTCTAAAATATTTCCCCCCGGTCATTTTACTAATTTGAGTCATGGTAGCATCATCAATATCAACATCAACATAATCGTATTCCATTTCTCCGTTAGGATATAATGCTACAGGTTGTAATGCCTTACCTTTTGTGCCTACGCCAATACAATATACCCGAACTCCAAATGTTTTAGCTATATCTGCTGCGGTTAATGGTGCTATTTCTCCTACATTACTTACGCCGTCAGAAATTAAGATTACTACTTTACTTTTTGCTTTACTATCTTTAACACGTGCTACCCCATCTGCTAAACCCAAACCAATGGCAGTTCCCTGATCTAACATGCCGGCTTTAATATCACCAAACATGTTTTTAATAATTTTGTGATCGGTAGTTAAAGGACATTGTGTAAATGCTTCGCCGCTAAAAATTACAAGGCCTATTTTGTCATTTGGACGTGCATCAATAAAATCACCCAACACTTCTTTAGCTACTTCTAAACGATTTGGTTTAAAGTCTTTTGCCAGCATAGATAACGATACATCTAAACTTACCACAATGTCAATGCCTTCTGTTTTAGTATCTTTCCAGCTACTGCGTGATTGCGGACGCGCAATAGCTAATATTAATAATGAAATACATAATAATCGTAAAACAAATAAAACGTGTCTGAATTTTGCTTTTAAAGAAGATTTTATTCCTGTAAATAAATTAAATGATGAATAGTTAACTTCTCCTTCGTATGTTTTTAATTTATAGATATACCAAACAATCATCAAAGGAATAATGATGAATAACCAAAACCAATGCTTTTCGGCAAATTGTATGTCTTTAAAATAACTAAGAACCTGCATTTGCATTATTAACTGATGTTGATACTGTTTCTTCCCTCATAGTTCCTTTCACAAAATCAAACGCATTGTTTAATGTTAAAGTATGTTCTGTTTCAATCGGAATTTGTTTTGCGAATTTCACAAAATCGGATAGTGTTAATATTTGAGTTAATTTTAATTTACTTTCAGAATCAATTACCTGAGATTTAAAAATTTTAATGATCTCGTCAGAAGTTAATTCTAGGGCATTGATACCGAAACGTTCTTCAATATATAAACGCACGGTATCAGCAATAGATGAGTAGTATTCCTTTGTTTTATTTTCTTTCCAGATGGCTTCTTGTTTTATTTTTTCTAAAGTTTCCAAAGCTGAAATATGCGCAGGAATTTTAGGCTTTTCAATTATAATTTCCTGTGGTTTTTTCTTATTTAGTTTGATAACAATTATTGTAATGATAATTGCTACAGCTAAAATTGCCAAACCCCAGTAAGCATATGGTAGATACCATCTCCAGTCAAACGGCTCATCATATGGTGGTTTTATATCTTTTATTTTTGCTAAAGAAGTATCAGTAGCAACAGTATTAACCGTTAAATGAAGTGGCTCTGTATATAAGGGATTAGCAGTATCTTTATTAATTACAAACTTAAACGGAGCAATATAGTAAACTCCTGTATCAAAGGATGTAACGGTTAGTTGTATATGTTGTTGAACAATGTTGGGTTTGTTTTTATTAGGTATAGTTGTATCAATTTGAGTGACATTTACAATCTCTAATCCTTTTTTAATGGTATCCTCAATTACCGGCCACAACACATCTATGTTTTTTTGAGTAGAGGCATCATAATTTAAATAGATGTCTAATTTAGTTTGTGCACCAATTCTGATTGTGGAAGAATCAATAACCGCATGAACTTCAACGGGAGTTTGCGCTTTAGCAAATGTAACTGCTAAAA
>JAEUTR010000086.1 GCA_016787365.1 Bacteroidia bacterium | reverse complement strand
ATACTCCTGTAAATTTGGCAAAGGCAACTGCTACAGCTGCAATAACTCCTGTTTGAATAACCAGAAAAACCGTCCAGCCATAAACAAAGGCCACTAAATCGCCAAAGGCTTTTTTAATGTAAACAAATTGTCCGCCGGCTTGAGGCATCATACCTGCCAGCTCTCCGTAACTTAAAGCGGCAAATAAAGTAATAACGCCAGATAATATCCAAACTACCAATAGCCAACCTGCCGAACCAACTACTCTGGCAATATCCGCACTCACAATAAAAATCCCTGAACCTATCATAGATCCGGCTACTAAAAGCGTGGTATCAAATAAGTTCAGGGATTTTTTCATAAATTATCCGTCGATAGTATGTTCAGGTCCCGCTTCTGGTTTTTCTAAATTACTGTTACGTTTACCGTATAAGAAATAAACAATAATACCTAAAGCTCCCCAAATTAAAAAGAAATTCCAAGTGGCAGCTCTTACCTGAGTCATTAAAAAGAGGTTAAATCCAACACCTAAAGTACCTACTAAATAAACCGCTGGAGTTTTGTACGGACGTTCTAATTCAGGTTTTTTATAACGTAAAATCATTACTGCCACACATACCATGGCAAAGGCTAACAAAGTTCCCATACTACACATTTCACTTACTTTATCAATTGGAGTAAACGCAGCCACTAATGAAATTAAACCTCCTACTAAAATAGTGCTTTTATAAGGTGTTTTAAAAGTTGGATGTAATACTTTAAAGAATGCAGGCATTAAACCGTCTTTTGCCATTCCCAAGAAAATACGGGTTTGACCTAACATCATTACTAGCATTACGGATGTTAAACCGGCAGTTGCAGCTATAGTGATAATAAATACGGCCCAATTAATTCCAATACCAGAGAAAGCTGATGCTACAGGAGCTGCTTTATCTAATTCGGTGTACTTTACCATACCGGTTAATACTAGAGATACCAATATATATAATACCGTACAGATTATTAATGACGCTACAATCGCAAAAGGCACATCTTTTTTTGGATTAATAGCCTCACCTGCTTGCGTAGATACGGCATCAAATCCAATATAAGCAAAGAATACAATTGTTGCTGCAGTTAATACACCGCCAAAACCAAAATTCATTTTTCCGGTAGCATTTCCAAGTTCATCCAAAGCAGGAATTTCATCAGGAATAAATGGTACCCAGTTTTCTGTTTTAACATAAAATGCACCCACTATAATAACGAATAGTACAACTGCAATTTTTACAATCACGATAATGTTGTTTGTTTTAGCCGCTTCTTTAATTCCTTTTACTAAAATAGCAGTTACTATCCAGGTAATTAAAAATGCGGGCAAATTAAATGCAAAACCCGGAGCAGCTAAACCTAAAGCTTCTGATTTTTCAGTAGCCGTTGCTAAATCATTGCACAACCAAATAGGAAACTCTATGCCAAATAAATGTAATAATTTTACAAAGTATCCACTCCAAGCAACAGCCACAGTTGTAGCACCCATCATGTATTCTAAAATTAAATTCCAACCAATAAACCATGCAAACAATTCACCTACAGTTCCATAGGCGTATGCATAAGCAGAACCTTCTACAGGTAATACCGAAGCAAACTCTGCATAACATAAAGATGCAAATAAACAACCAATACCTGCAATCACAAAAGCTAATGCCAATGCCGGCCCGGCATAATCATGAGCTGCAATTCCGGTTAAAGTAAAAATACCACCTCCGATAATAGCTCCAATTCCTAATGAGGTTAATCCCCATTTTGTTAAAACTCTTTTTAAATCATTTTTTTTCATATCCGCCTCAAAGGCCGATACCGGTTTTACTCTCCAAACTGACATATTATATTTTTGTTTTTTTTATAATGTATTCCTTAGCTTAACTACTCAAATATATATAATTTTATCTTAGAGCATGTTTAAATTTTATCTAATTATTTTGTTATGCATATTTTTGGCTACAATTTCGTTAAATTTTTCGTCGATGTACTAATATCGACTGCAAAATTTGCCTTATTTCGCTCAAAAATCTACTATAACAAATCTAAAACATAAAACTTAAACAGGTTCTTAAAACATATAATACCTTATCTTTACCGCAAAAAATGATATCACTTATAATTATACTCTTTATTATTGGCTATTTAATTATTGCTTTGGAGCATAGTTTTAGCATTAACAAGGCAGGTACTGCTCTTTTATTGGGTGTATTATGCTGGACAGTATATGCCCTTAATTCAACCGATACTCATTTAACGGATAGTTTAAGTCATCATTTATCTGAAATTTCAGAAATTCTTTTCTTTCTGTTGGGAGCTATGACGATTGTGGAATTAATAGACGCTCACGATGGATTTGATTTAATAACAGAAAAAATCACCACTACTAACAAGCGTTATCTTTTGGTAATTGTTTCCGTTCTTGCTTTTGTGTTGTCGGCTGTATTGGATAATTTAACAACGGCTATAGTAATGGCAACGGTGGTTAAAAAAGTCATTCCTGAAAAAACAGACAGGTATTATTTTTTAGGATTGGTAATTATATCCGCAAACGCAGGAGGTTGTTTTAGCCCTATTGGAGACGTAACAACTACCATGCTTTGGGTTGCTAATAAATTAACGCCTATAACCATCATTACAAAGTTATTTATACCAAGTTTAGTTTGTATGTCGGTTCCTTTGGCTTTTAGTATGATTAAAATTAAAGGGAATGTAGTGGTAACTGAGACTGATAAAAAAACAGGACATATTTCATCCAAAGAAAAAACACTCATTTTTGCTTTAGGATTAGCTTGTTTATTGTTTGTACCTGTATTTAAAACTATTACACATTTGCCTCCGTATATGGGAATATTATTTGGACTAGGTGTAATGTGGGTAGTAACAGAAATTATTCATAAGCGAAAAGATGACTTTGAGAAAGGAAAATTTTCGGTAGTAAATGCCATCACCAAAACAGATGTGCCAAGTGTGTTGTTTTTCTTAGGTATTTTATTAGCCGTTGCCTGCCTCCAGGAAGTTCATGTTTTAAAAAATGCAGCTACATTTCTAAATACTAGTATTGGAGATTTAAGAATTATTTCGGTGGTTATTGGATTGTTGTCGGCAGTTGTAGATAATGTACCTTTGTTGGCAGCAACGATGGGAATGTACGATTTTCCTACAGACGATAAATTTTGGGAAATGATGGCCTACTGTACCGGAACCGGAGGAAGCTGTTTGATTATAGGAAGTGCAGCCGGGGTGGCAGTAATGGGCATTGAAAATATTAGTTTTAGCTGGTATTTTAAAAATATTTCGTGGTTGGCATTTATTGGATATATTGCCGGCTTTTTAATGTATAATTTACAAAACTTTATTATTTCATAGTGGAACCTACAGAACCTGAACATATCAACGAACCCGAATCAACCGAAAACTCAAATCAAGAGCATAAACCTTCTGTTTTACCTAAACCTGTTTTGGTTCAGGATAAAAAAAACTGGGTTCGTAAATCATTAATAAGCCTTGCTATTTATGGCTTTTTGTTTTTATTTATTTTTAAAACAGAGCCAATATATATTGCCGCTGTTTTATTAGTGTTACTGATTCATGAATTTGGACATTTTTTTGCCATGAAAGCATTTAATTACAGTAATGTAAAATTATTTGTTTTGCCATTATTGGGAGCTTATGTTACGGGCACTAAATCAACAATATCACAAAAACAAATGAGTGTGATTGTTTTGGCAGGACCTGTTCCGGGTATCATTATCGGCTTTGGATTAATACTGTTCTCTTTTTATTACCCTAATGATAAAATTACCATGCTGGGCAATATTTTTATAGGGCTTAATTTTTTCAACCTTTTACCATTTATGCCTTTAGATGGCGGAAGATTACTGGAAACTCTTTTTGTTAATCACAATCATGCTTTAAGAGTAGTATTTACACTTATTTCGATATTGGTATTAACGGTGTTGGCTGTTTTTTTAGAAAGCCTGATTTTTTTAATCATTCCTGCTTCAATGGTTTTTGATTTGGTGATGGAAATTAAAAATCAAAAAATCAGAGAGTATTTGTTACAGGAAAAAATTAACTACACTACCGATTACGATCAATTACCGGATATGGATTATTGGACAATAAGAGATTGTATTTTATTATCTTTCAATAAAAGATATGCCGGTATTCAGGCAGGTGTTCATCAATATAGTGTTTTAGAGGGCGGTATCATTCAGCATGTGGTTGCGGTATTAAAAACACCAATTATAAAGGATCTTAAATTTTTTGGCAAATTGGTAACTGTTTTTGTCTTTTTGTTTTTTCTGTTTCTTCCTGTTATTTATTATATGACTAAATTTTTTGTCGCTTATTTTGAAGCAAAAATGCATTCATGAGTAAATTAATTATTCTGTTTTTATTAACGATTACTTTTTGTGCAACATCGCAAAATCTTGATTTTTCGATGCTAAAAACGATTAATAAAAACGAATATCCCGGTTGGGATAAAACCATGCGCATTACTTCCAAGTCTGTTTATCCGGCAATGGTTATTGCACCCGGTTCCTTATTTCTTTCAGGATATTTAAATGACGATAAAGTAATGATGCGCAACGGAATTAAAACAGGTGTGGCTATTGGATTAAATGTATTGTTAACATCAGGACTAAAATATTCCATTAATCGTTCCCGACCCTTTGTTCAATACCCAAATGATATAGTAAAAAGAGATAATGTGGGTAAATATTCTTTTCCTTCCGGACATACATCTTCTGCTTTTGCAATGGCTACAGCGGTAACGCTTTCCACCAAAAAATGGTATGTTGCAGTTCCCACTTATGCATACGCTTGCGTTGTAGGCTACTCGAG
>JAEUTR010000018.1 GCA_016787365.1 Bacteroidia bacterium | reverse complement strand
ATATTTGCCATATACATTATCCTAAATTAGCGCCTATTGTTGAAAGAACAGCACGAGAATTTGGTATCCCATATAATTTGAAATCAAGTTTTGGAAGTGCATTAATGTCGCATGTAGAGCGCTTAAAAGAACTTGGTAGAGCTTAAGAATATGCTTAACAATCAAATTATCAGAGTTACTAAAAAGTTTACGTTTGACATGGCTCATGCTCTTTATGGCTATGATGGGCCATGCAAAAATATACACGGACATACTTATGTGCTTTATGTGACTTTAAAAGGAAAGACATTAGAAGATGAAAAACATCCTAAAAATGGAATGGTGATTGATTTTACTGATTTTAAAAAGATAGTGAACGAACAAGTCGTTTCTATTTTTGATCATTCTTTGGTATTGAATTTAAATTCGCCTCATTCACAATTAAAAGAACTAAATGCGAATTTCGAAAAAATTAATTACGTTCCCTATCAACCAAGTTGCGAAAATCTAATAATTGATTTTTTGAATCGTATTAATTTAAAACTACCTAGTAATGTTGTTGTCAATAACCTAAAACTAGAAGAAACGCCAACTTCTTTTGCTGAGTGGTTTTTGGAAGATAATTTATCATAAATATTGTTCCGGTAACTATATTCATCATTGATAAAAATTATAAAAACAGCTAAATAAAGTCTTTTTGTGATAAAAATCAGCTTCAAAAATGACCCTTATCACATAAAAAAACTGTATAAGTTGTGACCTTTGTAAATAGAAAAACAGAGATATGACAATAATAAAAATAGATAAGCCGGTTAAGGTTTCTGAGATTAAAAAAAAATTTAATAATGAATTTCCTTATTTGAAAATTGAATTTTTTAAGAAAAAACATAAGGAGCTACAGGGTTCAATGAAGAAGGATGTTATTACAGATGATTTCACTATAACTATTCCTGGCGGAATACATGATATCGTTATAAGTGAAGATATGTTAGTTTCTGAGTTTGAGAATCAGTTTGCGGAGAAGTTAAAGTTATCGGCGCAGGTATTCAGAAAATCCGGTGGGACTTGGTTAGAAACAACTTTTACAGATAGTTGGACTCTAAAAAAACAAAATGATGAGGGGTTAGAATTGAGTAATATTTAATTCTAAGATATTTTATAAAACAAAAAAGGATTCGTAAAACGAATCCTTTTTTGTTGCATTTTAATTATATATTAGAAAGGAACTCCTGCTGTACCACCAGCGGACATTTCATTGATTTCTGGTTTGATACATAATACCGGTGTTTTCGAATTATTAATTAACTGATGAATGTAGTTTCCTAATAATACCGATTTGAATTCAGTATCTTGATCTGTCATTGAAATGATAATGTCAGCATTCACTTTTTTTGAAAATTGAAGTGTTCTTTTTACTTTATTACTTGTTTTTGCTGCAAATGAAGTGAGAGATACCTTATTTTTTTGACACTCTTTTTCAATTTGATTTAAGTAAACATCTAATTTGAATTTTTCTGATTTTTCACCATCATTATATAACCCAATAACATAAATATGACCTGTAAATAATTTTGCTAATTGTATAGCCATATTTACTTTTTGTCTGGTATGAGTTGATAAATCAATTGGTAAAACGATATTCGAGAACCCTTTTTTAGACGGCGCTGTTCTTACTGTAAGGATAGGTAATTCACTTTTTGTTAATGTTCTATAAGTATTACTACCCATAAATAAATCATTGTTAGAATCGCCTCCTTGAGTTCCCATGACGATTAAATTAGCATCTACTTCTTCACAGATATTGATAAGCTCAGTAGTAATATTTCCTGACGAAAATATAGGAGTAACTTTTACTCCATATTTTTTTGAAATTTTAGAAGCTTCAGTAGTTAATTTCTCTGATAAAAAATCTGAGACAGCACTTGGTTTTTTTATACTTAACGAAGGAAGTAACATATTTAAAATGTCGTTTTTCTTTTGAACGAATACTAAATATAATTCACCTTTGGTGTAAGCAGCAACAAATGCGGCATGCTCTATAGCATTTTCAGCTGTTTTTGAAAAGTCGTATGGTACGACAATTTTTTTTGTTTTTAAATTTATCATGTATTATTTATTTATGAATTGATATTACCGGAATATTTGATGATAAAATGATTTTTTTAGAATTGCTATCAATAAATAAATTATGAAAAGCACTGTAATTATGACTAATCAACATAATAGCATCTGCTTTTGATTTTTTTGCATAATAAGTTATTCCGGTTTGAAAATCAGAAGATTTGACGTTTGTTACAGGGAATGGATGTCTGTTTTTTTCGCCTAATTCTAATTCGTCTTCAGTTTTTATGTGAACATATTCTGCCACAGCTCCTATAAAATCAATAGTTGAATGAATACGTTTTGATAAACCAGAGCTAATATTTTCTTTATTATCGATAGCGATGAGTATTTTTTTAATATCGTGGTGCTTATATTTTTCTGGTACCGTAATGATAGGGCAATCAATTTTACCAGTTAAATCGGCACTTGTTGTTCCGTAAATGAATTTTGAAATTTTACTTTTTGTTTCCAATCCCAAAACGGCTAAACTAATTTTATTTTTTTTAGAAAGCTTTTCAACCTTTTCTCGGATACTATCATATGTTAATTCAATATCAACTTTTACCTTGGGATGTTTTTTAGATAATTGAGCTTGTAGATCCTTCATTCTTTTTTCTTCAGCTTTTATAAGGCTTTCACTATCCACAAATATTAAACCTGATGTTGTATGAATAACCGGTGCTGTTAAAGCATGAAATAGTAATATTTTGGCTTCTGAGCGTTTGGCAATTTCGATTGCATAATTAACGGTATTTTCTGATGATTTAGTGAAATCAACACCTACTAAGATTGTTTTCATTGACTTTTTATTTGTGAATTATGGTAATAGTTTATTTGAAAATAAGAGTATCCAGTCCGAAATAAAAATAATTAGAAAGAAGTAAAATTAAGGTTATCAATACGACTCTAGGAAACATATGTTGTAAATCCCACATTGGTCTTAAAAAGGAAAATGCAAATGTTACCACTAATAAATTAATGGCTAAAATAACGGGTACTATTTGGTGAAATAAACCAAAAAGAAGTAATATGCCACCAAAAAATTCACTAATAGATGTAAAATAGGAAGTTAAGACTAATAAAAACTGCGGTATATGTTTTCTGTCTGTTTCATTATGAAATGCATTTACCACATTTTTAATTTTTACTACAAACAATTTGTCGTAACCTTGAAAAATGAATAAGATACCTAAGAAACATCTTACAAATAATTCAGCAATACTGTAATTGAATTCTGTTTGATACATGATACGAAGTTAGGTTAGGATTTTTTTAATAAATATGACTTTGATCATTTATTAATCTGATTAAAGATAGCATTTTTTTTCAAATTAGAAAATAGAAGAACCAGTTTGGAAATTCTTAAAATTCGTATATTGTATGAAATTATAGGTTATTGACGTGTAAAATGAATTATTTAAATAGACATACATATATTGTTATTTTCTTTTTTTTAATCATACAACAATCTGCGTTTGCCCAAAACAAAATGGTTGAAAGTTTAAAGTCGGAACTTAAGACGGCTAAACATGATACGGTACGTTGTGATGTTTTAGACCAATTGATTGAAGTGGCTCCAGAGGGAGAATGGCAAGCATACAATGGACAATTGAGCCAATTGGCTGTTAAAAATCTGGCTTTAAAACCAAATGGTAGATTATTTACTTTATATAGCAAATATTATGCTATTGCACTTCATAATCAGGGTATTATATTTTCAGAACAATCTAACGACGAAAAAGCTGTAGAGTACTTCAATAAAAGCATAGAAATAAGCAAATTGTCCGGAAATAAAAATGAATTTGCTATTTCTTTGCAGGCTATAGCTCAAATAGATATAAGAAAAGGAAATAACACTAAGGCTTTAAATCAATTATATGAGTGTTTGAAAATTTTTGAAGAAGTAAATGATGACATTGGCATTGCCGATGTTCATTTAAGTATTGGAAATATTTCCTATTTACAAAGGGATTATCGTAAAGCATTAGAACATCATATAAAAAGTCATGATTTATATCTTAAAAATAAATATGAAGTAGCCTTAAGTACTATTAATTTTAAAATTGGAGTAGATTATAATGCACTAAAAGATTACACAAAAGCATTACAATATTTGCAAAAAAGCATTGATTTAATAGAAAATTCGGATTATGAACCTAATTCGGTAGCTTATTTAAACATTGCACAAATTTTCATTTATCAGAATAAGTATGATAAAGCTTTAGATTATGCTTATAAGGGACTAAAAGTTGCTGAAAGTATGCAGAATAAAGTTGAAATTAATCATAGTCACATTGTTTTGAGTAAAATATTTAGGTTACAAAAAAAATATAATTTATCATTATCACATGCAGATACAGCTCTTTTAATTGGTCAAAAAATTGAACATCCTGCTGAAATAAATATGGCAGCTAAACAACTTTATGAAATATATACTGAAACTAAACAGACAGAAAAAGATAATAAATATAATCAACTCTATATTGAAACTAAAAGCATACTAGATAATCAGGAATCTAAAAATGCGTTATTGGAACAAAAATTGAAATATGAATACGAGAAAAAAGAACTGTTAACAAAGGCAGAAAATGAAAAAAAATTAATGGAATTAACATCTGTTAATGAAAGAAATATTTTAAGAAAAAACATATGGCTAATTGTGTTTGGATCGGTGTTAATTTTATTGACAGTTAGTGCTTTTTTTCTGTATAAAAATTTTAAACAAAAAAGTATTATTACAAATCAAAAAAACAATTTATTAAAACAAAAGCTATTGGTATCTCAAATGAATCCGCATTTTATCTTTAATTCATTAAATGCTATTCAAAACTATATTTTTAAACAGGATAGCTTAAAGGCAGGTAACTATTTAACTCAATTCTCCGAATTAATCCGAATGATATTAGATTATTCAAGAAAAGATTACATTTCTGTTGAATCGGAAGTTAAGCTACTCAATACGTATTTAGAATTACAGAAATTACGTTTTGAAAACAAGTTTGATTTTGAAATTAAGGTTGATAATACAATTGATAGAGAAAGTATACATATTCCTCCTATGCTTGCCCAACCATTTATCGAAAATGCAATTGAACATGGACTTTTCTACAAAAAAGATAAAGGTCGGGTAGATGTTAAGTTATTTTTTGAAAATAATTATTTGATTTATGAAATAGAAGATGATGGAGTAGGAATTGAAGAAGCAATGAAATTAAAAAACAAGTTAAAATCATCGTACGAATCTTTGGCAACAATTATTACTAAAGAGCGGATGAATACGTTAAGTGAACAGGCCAAGAGCGATATTGAAATAATTGACAAAAAAACGATTTCGATAAATCACTCGGGAGTAAAAGTAAGATTTGTAGTACCCTATAAAGAAATATAAAGATTATGATAAAGGCAGTAATAATTGATGACGAAGTAAATAATCAGGAATTGATTTCTAATTTATTAAAATCGTTTTCGGAAAATGTTCAGGTGGTAGGCATGGCAAATTCAGTAGAATCTGCTTATCAGGCCATTAATGAATACCAGCCTGATTTAATATTTTTAGATATTCAAATGCCTGACGGTACCGGTTTTGATTTACTTAAAAAATTTGATAAAATTAATTTTAAAATCATTTTTGTTACTGCTCATCAGGAATTTGCGATTGAAGCATTTAAATACAGTGCTTTGGATTATTTATTAAAACCATTATCGCCTGCTAATTTATTGGCTGCGGTTAAAAAGGCTGAAGAAACAATGAGTGGCGATGAGTTAAATTTAAAACTCAAAATATTATTAAATAATATAGCCGAACCTATTAAAAATAAAAAGAAAATCGTTCTGAAAACGATGGAACGTATTTATTCTGTCGATTTGGATGATATTATTCGTTTTGAGTCGGATGGAGGATATACTAAGGTTTATCTGGTGGATGGAAAACGTATCATGGTTTCTAAAACTATGAAGGATTTTGATGATTTATTATTGGATGTTGGATTTTTAAGAGTACACCATTCTCATTTAATTAATATGAATCATTTGTTTTGCTTTGAAAAAGCAGAAGGACATGTTGTTATGAAAGACGATTCAATTGTTCCAGTGTCTAATAGAAAAAAAGATCATTTGTTAGAGCTGCTGAATATGCTTTAGAAAAATTCTCCAGATTCATTTCCCGGTAATTTTACCCTACAAAATGGCAATATGTAATTTGCTACAAATTATAGCAACATGATGTTTTAATTTATAGTAATTTTATTAAAAGATTTTTGTTAATTTAATTATTGTTGCCATGAATGCTAAAAACCACAATGCTGTTTATGCCAAAAACAACCAATTGTCATTGTTTTCTGAGGCTAAAAAAGAACACCAACAACCTGTTTTAGACACTGTTCATCAGTATTTTTTAATGATCTCTCCTCCCGATGAGATTAAAAGTAAAGTGAAATCGCTTAAATATAAACTGCATAAAGCGGTTGGTTTAAGTGATTATAATTTACACTCAGTGCCACATATTTCATTAATGTCCTTTCACACTATGCAACCAGTTAATGAACGTTTTTTTAATGCATTACAGCAACTATTTTCTAAAAATAATTCGTTTGAAGTAGGGTTGAATGGTTTTGATTATTTTGAACATGGAGATGCAGCAAATACTATTTATTTGAAAATTGAAAACTCTTTTCAAATTGTAATGGTGTATCACGAATTACATAAGTTATTGGGTTTAAGAGTCCGAGAGTTTGTGCCCCATTTGCCAGTGGCAAAAACCATGTCGAGAACTCTATTCAATAAAAGTTATGAAATGATTAAGCAACATTCTTTTTCAGAAAAATTCAGGTGCAATCAAGTCACTATTTTAGAACGAAAATTACAACACGGGGTGGTTAGTAATTATAAGGTAATTAAGGAAATTGAGTTTAATTCTTAATTTATGTTGGCTTCGAGAGCCTCAGCCAACGGTTATATTACAAGCATGGTATGAGGTTCTCGAAGGCAGAGTGTTTATTAATAATACAATGATAGGATATATGTATATTTTAGAATGTGCGGATGGAACATATTATACTGGAAGCACAAAAAAATTAGAGTTGAGATTAGCAAAGCACGAAAATGGAGAAGGAGCAAACCACACTAAAAAAAGATTGCCAGTGAAATTGGTTTATTATGAAGAATTTCAAAGAATAGATTTTGCGTTTTACCGTGAAAAACAAGTGCAAGGCGGGAGTAGAAAAAAGAAAGAAGCTCTTATAAATAATAATACTAAGGAATTAACATTTTTATCAATTGCCTATAGAGATTTAGCAATTCTGTTTAACGGTGACTGAGGCTCTCGAAGTCACCATTTGAAACTTCAAAAATCATTTCCTTTCCACTTACAGGATGCTTAATGATTAATTTAGTGGCGTGTAGTGCTATGGCATTAGGCTGATATGGAACGCTAGAGCCATATAATTCATCTCCAATGATAGGACTACCAACACTGGCTAATTGTGCTCGTATTTGGTGATATTTTCCTGTGTGCAATTGTATGTTCCACAAAAAATAATTTCCATGAGCTTTTACAGTATATTCTAATTTAGCTTTTTCGGCAAAAGTAGTTCCTTCTGGAACAAGAGCAGCTTTCTTTTTTTCTTTTCGATGCCAGTGTTCTAAAATACCACTTTCGGGCACTTCGAGAACCTCAGTGTCAGAACTGGTGACTGAGGCTCTCGAAGTCACAGCAATATAATGTTTTGAAACCTGTCGTTGTGCAAATTGTTCGCTTAAGTTTCTTAAGTGTTCTTTTTGTTTGGTAAATAAGACTATGCCGCTTGTCACTCTATCTAAGCGATGTAAATGCTGCGCATAAGGATTATTATTTCCTGTTTGTTTTTTTAGATAATCTTTAACTTGCTGTAATAAATTAGGATGATTATTTCGATCAGGTTCTACCATCAAACCAGATGGTTTGTTGCAAACGAGTAAAACATCGTCTTCATATATCAGCATATCTTTTAAATTCATTGCTTGCTAGTCTAAATTCAAAACTAGTATTTTATTTAATTAAAAATGACGTTTATTTAGATTTAAAAAAATATAAATATTTAACAGTTTAATTGGAAAAACAAGGCTTATTTTAGTATTCGGTTTTAATTTTAAGCCCACATTTCACTAAATTTGATAAACTAATTTTTTTTATAATTGTTTTAAGTAAAATTGTAATCAATGGAAGAGGAAATACCAAGAAGAAATTTTTTAACACGATCACTTTGGGTAATAGGGTCAGCTTTAACATTGCCTGTAACATCGTTTTCAGAATCATTAAAAAAAGTATATAAATCAACTGAATCTTCTATGAATCCAATTCTTCAAGTCAAACCTTTAGGCTTTCAATGGGAAACAGCCGATCCTTTTTTATTTTGTGTTCATCACGAAGATGCTTTCCCGAATGGAAATGAGCAAATGGCACCGGATAAAAAATACTTAAATGGCCGACATATGGGCGATGATTTTATTATCAAAGATGGTTTTAGAATGTATCACGGAAAATCTGTTCCCGGATTTCCTGGACATCCGCACAGGGGTTTTGAAACTATTACCGTTGTGCGAAAAGGGATTGTAGATCATGCTGATTCGATGGGAGCTTCTGGGCGTTATGGAAATGGAGATGTACAATGGATGACTGCAGGTAAAGGCGTTCAGCATTCAGAAATGTTTCCGCTCATACATTCCGATAAAGAAAATACCATGGAGTTATTTCAAATTTGGTTGAATTTGCCAAAGAAAAATAAAATGGTAGAGCCTCATTTTAAAATGTTTTGGAAAGAAGCTATTCCTAATTATACGTATACCGACACTAATCATAAGAAAACTATTGTAGAAGTGATTGCTGGTAAATTGGCCAATGTTTCGGCGCCAATGCCGCCGCCTGATTCATGGGCGGCTGATGCTAAAAATGAAGTAGCTATATGGAATATAAAGATGGAATCAGGGGCTTTTTTTAATATTCCAAAGGCGTCTGCTGGGATAAACCGCACACTTTATTTTTATGAAGGTAATGAAATTGACATTGCAGGGAATAAGGTTCAAAAATACCATGCTATTGAATTAAAAGCTGATTTGGATGTTATGATTACATCTGGGAATGAAGAAACAAGTATTTTATTATTACAAGGTAAGCCTATTGGTGAACCTGTAATGCAATATGGCCCATTTGTAATGAATACTAAACAGGAAATTAATGAAGCTTTTGAAGATTATCATAAAACTCAGTTTGGAGGTTGGCCATGGCCGAGATATGATCAGGTTCATGCAAGAGATAAAAATCGTTTTGCCAAATATGCAGATGGTACCTTGGACGAAAAAAAATCTTAGTTAATTATAGGAATGAAAGTTTTTGGATCTGTTGACTTTTAGTCATCAAAAATTAAAACAAAAAAGGTTCAAGCTATGCTTGAACCTTTTTCTTTAATCGTATCCCAGACGGGATTTGAACCCATACGTCCGAGAAAACAAAGGATTTTAAGTCATCAAAAAGCTTCAATCTCTCAGTAAATGCGTTACTTTTTTGCCCAAATTTAAGGAAATTTATGGCATTTCCGCACAAAAAAACCGCACAACAATTAGTTTTGGCTTAATTGAGTTATGTATTAATTTAGTTAGAATTAATTGACTGTATTTGAATTTCAGCAATTATTCTTTAACAATTATACATTTCCCTAATTCCAAATCTTGCTTAACTTTCCTGAACTTAACAGTAAAAATTTTACCATCTGAGAACTTGACTTTTACAAAATCATTATCTTTCATTGTTTGTTCACTCTTTTTCGGTAAAGTTTTGCTATTGCTAGGTGAAATTGTATTTTCTGCGTTTTGTTTAATAGTTTCTAACGCATCCGACCCTAAAATACTGACATTTTGTTTTGAAATATTTCCATTTTCAAACATGGAAATAATTTCACGTGCTTTTAAAATTGCTGGAAATCTGTGATTGAGTAAATTGTAAAGATTTAATTCCAAATGATTTATTAGCAAAAAATTTACCGAATTATTATCATGAAGCCCATCTTTCTTTTTATTAATTATTTGAACTTTTTGTAACGCATTTAAATGTTCACCTCTTTCGGTCAGTCTATGAATTAGTTTCGAGAAAATTTCTATATCAACATTATCAATTGGTTCATATGTCTTTATTTGAAACATATTACTATATTCTATATAGTAATTTTCAAAAGTTCTTATATCATTTGAATAAGCCAAAAGTTTTAAAACTTTGTATTTTGTGTTTTCATCAAATTCAAAAATACTATTTTCGAAGTTTGCATGTAATTTTTCGAAAATCCTTTTTGCAATATCCCAGTTTTTATCAGTTTTTATTTTATAAATGGCTAAATCGTAAAGATGATTAGAAATGGTTTTATTTCCTAAAAGATTAAAACTGTCCTTTAATTTTTCAAAATGTGTATCAAAAAAGTCAAGAAAAACTAAGGTAATAATGTCTTTTAATAAATCAAAACTTAGGCCAATAGGCTTTTCAGGGTCTTGTTCTGTAGGAACAATTTTTCCAGTTGAAATTAATTCAGTCAAGTCATCAATAAGCGGACGTTTTTCGTCATCAGATTTAAGAATTGAAAATAAGCTTAAAATCATCGAGGGTTTTACTGAAGGTTTAGCTAGTTTAATGCCTTCAATGAAATTTGATTTAGCGTATTCATAGTTGTCACTAGAACTGATTTGTGCTAAATTATAGTATGAAATTGATTTTAATTCATTAATTAGTTCTTCACTTAATTTATTATTTACAGTGGCATCCTCCTGAATAATTGAATTAAAAATCTCAGTGGCATCTTTCTGCCTTTCAATTCTATCAGATTTTAATGAAATACTTCCGAAGTTTAATAATGCTCTTGCATAAATATCATCCTTTCTTCCACTTGAAATAATATCCTTAAAGTAATCCAAACTTTTTTCAATTCCTCCATTATAATAACTAGTAAGCCCTTTGAGATTTAGACACCTGTAATACCATTTTGCATCGTCACTTACATCAAAGTCAGTTTTTTCTAAATATTCAAGTGCCTTTATAAAGTCAGATTTCCGATAAGCAGCATAACCCATATAATAATAACATATTGCTTTTTCTGCTTGCTCAAAATCGTCATCTTGTAGGAATTTTTCAAATGCAATAAGAGAATCTTGATATTTTTCTTTTTCAAAAAGTTCAAGTGCAACTTTAACTAGGCTTTTGTCTTCTGCTGCTATTGACCTAATCCAATCAGAATTTAAACTTTGTTTAATTATTTGATTTTTTATATGAATATCATCATCCCCATAATTAATAATACCAGCCAAGTATAATTTGTTTTTTACTTTATCTGAAACTTCTTTTCCTTTATTATAACCAATTTCAATGATTGCATCTCGTAATTCTTTATCATTTTTTACAATTTCTCTAATATTGTCAATTGGTGGTTTATCAAATGATTTCAGATATAAATCTTTTACAATTTTATCTACAGTAGAACTGGATAGTTCTGATGATTCTAACTCCTTTTCAATCTGAGAGCACAAATCCCATGTAATTCTGGGGTTTCCACTTGTCCAATAAAATATTCTATCTAGGACATCTTGACTTAAATTTATTTGGGCATTTTCAATAAATTTATTAAATTCTTCTTTAGAGAAGTCATTTAAAAAAATCTTTTGTCCAATATTGAAGGGAGAAATTTTCGGGTCCTTTATTATTTCTGTTGGCTCAACAACTCCAGATAAAATGTAAGTCAATTTTTCCAATTCAGGATAATTAACTCTTGAGAAGTAAATGCTCCTTATCTGTGCAAATATCTGGTCTGAATATGGAGTTTTAGTTAAGGCGTCAATCTCATCAAGAATTATTACAATTTTACCAGAGACTTCATTTAAAAGCATTCTTAACTCACTTGTATGTTGTTTATGCGCTGGTCCATCAATAAGTTCCTTTCTTTTTGAATATATTTTTTCAGCTACTTGTTTAAAACAATCTTCATGCGTTTCAATAGCAATATCAATTATATTTTCAAAGCAAGTTCTAGGATTATCGAATGGATTTGATAAATCTACATAAACAAAAATATTATCAACGGATTCTAATCTTCTTTTTGCATTCAATAATAGATTTGTTTTTCCCATTTGTCTCGATACTAGAACATAACCTGGCCTTCCCATGTCATTAATTATGCTAGTGATTTGGCGGTCTGCATCTCTCTGAACGTATAAGTTCGGAGGAATAATAGTATATGGTTTTAATTTATTACTCATGGTCTTAACTCTCTTTCTGTTTCCTTTATTATTTAAGATACTGTTATTTCATCAGATTTGTCTAAATAGTATACGCTTCTATAAACTTTTTTTACAAATCTTGGTGACCCTTTCGCACTTTTAACTAAATCTTGTTTACTTTTTGAAACTAGTGTATATTTAAAATCTGTCTCTATAAGGTCTATTAATTTAAAAATCACTTGCTCTTCCCAATAACTTAATTCAATAAATTTGAAATATTGAAAAACCTTTTGATTGTAATTTTGGACATATGAAACAGGACTATTTATAGATGATAAAATAAATCTAATATTTTCCATACCTTTTAATAATGATTTTGATATAATTAATGAAAACATCTTTTCTGCAAATTCTTTTACATCTACATTACTACCAATAGGGATTTCTTCAATAAAAATATAACAAGTGTCTTTTGAAAAATTCTTCTCAAGCAGAGTTATTATGGATTTACTTATCTCGGAAAATGTTCCTGAATTGTATGAGGTAATATCAACTTCTAGTTTTTCAGCAAGGTCAAAAAGTATTTCTTTAAAGAATAAATCAATTGATAATCCAACACATGACGCTAAAT
>JAEUTR010000732.1 GCA_016787365.1 Bacteroidia bacterium | reverse complement strand
GAAAAAATTAAGGCTGAATATTACAACGATGCTTACGAAAAGTTATCCGACAAAAAGAAAGAAGAAATTGATGAAAAGGTTACAAATCTTTTTGCTAAACTTAATGCAGAGCTTGACATTAATAATCCGTTTAGTAGAATAAGAGAATTAAGTTACGATTGCATTTTCGGTACTGATGCAAACCCACGTATGAGCCGAACTGCTAAAATGAATATGATAATGCACGGTGACGGACACGGTGGTGTGCATCATAATGATGGACTTTTAAATGTAAACGGTATATTTGAAAACCGTTTCGATATTATTTTGACAAATCCACCATTTGGAAGCAGGGTAGAAAAATCGTTAAAAATTACCGAAGCTGATAAATATACGGATGAAGAACGTATTAAAAAATACAAAAAAAGATATGATGTTGAAGGAAATCCTGCTTATACAAATGCTTTAAAGCAAATAAATGATAATATAGGAAAGTCATTACTTGATTTATATAAAACTGGCTCAATGAGTACACTAACAGAAGTGCTGTTTATTGAGCGTTGTTTGAATTTATTAAAGCCAGGCGGCAGAATGGGTATTGTTTTACCCGAAGGGGTTTTAAACAACACCAATTTACAAAAAATTAGAGATTTTGTAGAAAGTAAAGCAAAAATTATCCTTATCACGTCTATTCCACAGGATGTATTTATTGCAAGTGGTGCTACAGTAAAACCAAGTTTGCTCTTCTTTAGAAAGTTTACTGAAGAAGAAGCCAAACAATGGAAAACTATTGCGAAAAAAGCAGAAAAAGAAATTACAAAGAAATATGATACTCAAATTAAGGCAATTACTGAAAAACTTGAACTTAAAGGCAAAGAATCACTAAATGCCGATGATAAGAAAAATTTGAGAGCCGAATTAAAACAGATTGAAGATACAATTCAGAATGAAATCAGGTCTCAAATGAAAAGGGATTTTAACTATCAAATTCCAATTGCAGAAGTTGAAAAGGCTGGTATTAGCACCACTGGTGCTCAAATAGAAAACGAACTTGAACCTTTAGCTCAAGAGTTTAAGAAATATAGAGAAGAAAATAAACTCTGGTCAACTTATGCAAAGTCAATAAACTACCAAATTACAGATGAAGAAATTGGCAGAATTAGAATTGTCGATGGTGTAGTTTCTGAACCAGAAATTTTTTACGCAAAATCAGAAAAATAATGCAAGCAGCTTCTACATATATAAAATTTATACCCTTTGAAAATCTTAAACTTTGGGATGTAAAACGCTATTACACAAAGAGCAATCTGCAATTTGAGAATGTAGTAACATTAAGGGATATATTAAAACCATACAAAAAATCAGTAAGTAAGGAAGAAATGATTGAGAATAAATGGCAAATCATTTCAAAAATTAATTTTGGTGGTGAACTTTTTTTGCGTGAATTTGAAGAGATAAAAACATATAAAGGAAGTTTAAACTTAGTACCAGATAATTCAATAATATATTCAAAAATCAATGTCCGTCACGGTTGTATTTACTTTCACGAAGAAGGTCAAAAACCTTTCGGCGTTAGTTCTGAATATCCTACTTTCAAATTCGATGAAACTAAGATTAATGGTAAATTTTTACACAAAATACTGAGAAGTAAGGCGTTTAAGACTTTATTGAACAGCAAAACTACAGGTATTTCAAAAGCTAGGGTTAAACAAGACGAATTTCTTGATATTCAAATTCCTTTACCATCAATAAGTGAACAAAATAAGTTAATTGAGAATTATTACAATAAAATAGCACTAACAGAAAAACTTAAACAACAAATAATAGATTTGGAAATAGAAATTGACAGCTATTTTACAAAACAACTAGGAATAGAAAAGAAAGTAAAAATTGATAAACCTAAGGGCTTACAAATATTCGAATTTAAAGACATTGAAAGATGGGATGTGTGGATTGATAAAGGAAACTCATATACTATTAAGTTTAATACTTTGAAATTTGGTGACATTGTATTGGGCAAACCAATTTATGGTGCAAACGTGAAGGGTGTTAAACGAAAATCTGAAACTAGGTATATAAGAATTACTGACATTAATGAAAATGGTACATTAAATGAGGAATTTGTTTCGCCCGAATTT
>JAEUTR010000728.1 GCA_016787365.1 Bacteroidia bacterium | reverse complement strand
AATTCCTTCAACATAATATCCTTTTTCAGCCAGTAAAGATGCATGAATGCCGGTGCCACATCCTAATTCAAGTATATTTTTTGTACTTAAATTAAATGTTTCTATTAACGAAACAATGTAATCTGTTTCTGAGATGTAATTTTTATCTTTATATAATAGATCGTAATACTGGCTATATGTTTCAAATACTTTTTTATCCATTATATTAAAATTTCTTTTAAAATTGTTGTCACTTCATGTATTTGTTCATTAGTTAATGCTAATCCACTAGGCAAATAAAAACCATAATTGTACATGTTTTCGGAATTAGGATAGGTTTCGGATTTATATAAGCCCATTTTATGTAATACAGGTTGTAAATGCATCGGGTAAAAAAATGGTCGTGTACCAATCCCTTTTTCTGCCAAAAGCTTCATGGTATGTTCAGCATTTTTTGATTTATCAGTTAATAAAATTCCGTAAACCCAATATATATTATCACAATAGTCAGTTTTTTCAAGGGGTAATTGTATTCCTTTTGTGTCTTTTAGTAGTTCAGTATATAGTTTTCCAATTTCTCTTTTTCTAGCAATACTTTCGTCCCATCTTTCTAATTGAGCAACACCAATTGCCGCTTGTACGTTTGTCATCCTCATATTCCATCCTAATTCTTCATGCACAAAACGTTTATGAGCAGTAAAACAAAGATTTCTTAGTGAACGAAGTTTTTCTGCAATAGTATCATCATCGGTTAATATCATTCCACCTTCGCCGGTTGTAATAAGTTTATTTGGGTAGAAACTAAATACACTGACATCTCCAAAACTACCACACGGTTTACCTTTATATGTTTGTCCATGAGCTTCTGCAGAATCTTCAATTATTTTTAAATTATATTTTTTAGCTAGAGCTAAAACAGGATCCATGTCAACCGTTAAACCATAAATGTGTACTATCATAATGGCTTTTGTTTTAGCTGTAATTTTTGATTCAATTTGACTTACATCCATATTCCATGTATTCAAATCCGAATCTACTAAAACAGGAATGGCACCGGATTTAATGATGGCGGATGCACATGATATAATAGTAAATGAAGGCATAATAACTTCATCTCCTTTTGTAATTCCTAAAGCTTCAACAGCTATTTCAAGAGCAGCTGTACCATTGCAAACGGCAACACCATACTTTCTATTTGTCTTTAAAGAAAAATTCTCTTCAAACTTTTTTATAAATGGCCCTTCTGAACTAATCCATCCGGTATCAATACATTCAATTAAATATTTTTTTTCATTACCATTTAATAATGGCTCATTAACAGGAATCATTTTTTATTTTTTAATGGCGTTAAATCTGGTTTTATCAGCTTCTCCCTGGTAGGGACCTTGTTTTACTTCAATCATTTCAATATCTTCAATCACTTCAAATCCATGACCACCGGCAGATAGCAAGATAATATCTCCACTTTCTAAAAGTCTACTTTCAGTATAATTTAAATCGTCATCGTAAAAATCAACTTTAAGTTTCCCTTTTTTTATTATTAATACCTCCTGAGTGAAAACAACATTTCGTTGAACAGCATTATGATAGTGGGGTTCTATGATCTTTCCCGTTGGATGATTCATATAAGCTAATTGTTGAGAAAACTCATTTGGAGTGAAAAAATGAATTCCTTTTTCGTTAAATTGATGGCTAATAATAATTGCCATGATTTGACCATTTACGTTAGTTATTTGCTCAATGTGTTGCATAGGCTATTGATTCCAAATTCCTTTGGCTTTATTATTAATGATTTTATAATACTGTATTGGTAAAAAAATCAGATCAGGTAATAAGGATACGCTTGATGCGATGATTATTCCTGACAACCCCCAGTTTAAATAATCTGCAAAAAATATACATAAGGGAATATTGATAATTGCTGTTACAATAGCCAGATAAAAACCAACCTTCATTTTACTAACACCATTTATAAAATTTCCAAAAATTTGATTCCACGAGGATATTAAAACGTATATAGCCGCACATATAGTTAATTGTAATGATGGAGCTACCACTTCTCTTCCAACCCATAAGTCATATACATAGCCTGATACAGCAACAACAGGAATTGTACAAATAAATACCAATAACCATATTTTTATCATTTTTTTTGTAATATGCTTTATCCAGGTCATGTCATTTAATGTATGTGCTTCTGTATATGCACTCCATAAGGGTGCTGATATTAAAGTGAATCCAACGGTAATAGGTGATAGGTATTTAAGCGCAATATTATATGGTGTAACCGATTCTGCTCCCATCAATCTGGAAATAATAATGTTATCAGTAGCTACAACAATGAGAGCTGTTGACTGAAATAAAAAAAACATAATGCCAACACTCATTAAATTTTTAGCGTATTTAAAATTGACATATTTCAAGGATGGACTATAATCTTTATAGTATGTTTTATAAAACCAAATACTAACTACTATTGGAACAATAATATTTATAACACCAATAGATATTGCTAAATATAATAATGATTCATTAGTGGTTTTTGTAAGAATATAAACAACAATGAGTGAAATAACACTTGCAATTGTATTTATAGCACCTGCCAAAGCGGTTCGTTGATCTGCTAATAAAATAGAAGAAATTAATTTAACCACTAATTGTAAACAGAAAAAACCAAATAATATAGCCATTACTTTTCTTAGCTCTATTATTTTTGTAGAATCTACATTTAAAATATGTGGCCAATCGAGGTATTGATTAATGATTAAAAACAAAATACAGGCAGCTCCCATAATTATGGACAGCATTGCATA
>JAEUTR010000707.1 GCA_016787365.1 Bacteroidia bacterium | reverse complement strand
TTCCCATTTTCTCCAAATCTTCTAAATAAATTCTTTTGCCTTTATATAATATGGTTACAAAGGAATCTTTTTGTCCCGCGTCCATCACTTTTTGACTATGCTCAAAGGCTTTTCCTAATGTATTAAAGTTGCCGCCAATTGTAATACGTGTAATGCCATCATCCAATAATAAGTTTTCAATATCACCAAGATGTTTTAAGTGAGTATAGGCATAATTTTTAGGATACTTATAGGCGGCTATTTGTACTTTAAATACTAATCCTTCAGCGGTAACATCGGCATTTAATTCATTATAGCTTCTGGTTTTTTCCTGTAATACATTATTAGGTTTTAAAACTGCTTTTCCGGCAACAGGTTGTTTTACAGGAGTTGGTGTTTTAGTTACAGTAGGTTTCTTTTTAGCAACGGGTTCTTTTACAGCAATAGGTTCTTTTACTTGAGTAGTTTCTTTAACTGCAATAGGTTGCTTTTCAATAACCGACTCTTTTATAGAGGAGGTTTCCTGAGTAAGTGGTTTTGTAACAGCAGCAACAGTATCTTTTACGGGTAAAACTACTGCTACAGGTTTTATACTGTCCTGTAAACCAAAAGTTATATCAACTATTTTTTCTTCATAGCCCTCAAGGTTAAGTGTATTTACATCAAGTGTTTTGTAAGGATAATTTTTATACTTATAAGTTAGCTTAAATACTCCTCCGGCAGGCAGTGTTATCAAATAATTGCCGGAAGATGAACTACTAAAAAACTCACCGAATTTTTTATTGTCCTTGTCGGTAATTTCTACTGAAATACTCGCAGCAACAGGTAAGCTATCCACTTTTATTTTACCTTTAACCAGATATGCGGAAGGTTTTTTACCAACATAGCCTGGATAAACCGTATAAATATCTTTTAATCCTTCACCTCCTGTTTTGCCGGAAGCATAATAACCTCTTTCTCCATTAGCCGATAATACATAATAAATATCATCATCCGTTGTATTAATTGGATAACCCAAATTTATGGGTTTACTAAATGTTGAATCTTTCCAGTTTAAGCGAGATTGAAAAATGTCATAACCACCCATACTGTTTTTGCCTTTTGAACTGTAAAAAAGGGTTACACCATCCGGGTGAATAAATGGTGCATCATCATCAAATGAAGTATTGATACTATCGCCTAAATTAACCACATTTCCCCAGGTACTATCCGGCAATAATGTAGCACGGTAAATGTCTTTTCCTCCAAATCCGCCACCTCGTTCACTACTAAAATATAACTGTTTCCCATCTGCGGTCATCGAACAACTTCCATCCCATGAGTATGAATTTACCTGACCGTATAATTTTTGAGGGAAAGTCCATTCTCCATTTAAAGAGTTGCTCATGTATATATCTCCATGATCATCCCCATTATCTCTGTACACAAATAAATATAAACCATCTGCACTTAACGCAATGGCGCCATCATGCGAAGTTGTATTTACATTATTGATGGGAGTAGGTTTTGTCCATACATCATTTATTTTGGTTGATTGAAAGACATCTTCATAATAGCTCCCATATTTATCCTGTTCTTTTAATTCATTTTGTAAACCACCTTTACTTTCCGGTCCTCTGTATGTAAAAATAATAATTGATTCATCGGCAGAAATAACAGGAACGTACTCATCATGTTTTGAATTAATGCCATTACCAAAATTATTAATTGTTGCGCCTGTTGGATGGGCATATAGTTCCTTACCATTTATGCAATACTCTTTTAATTGAGCTGCTTTTATTTTTGTTTCAGGCGTGTTTTTTTTGTTTGCTATACATTTTTCTATTAAGGCAATGGCTTCGTCAAATTTGTAATTTAAATGATAGGCTCTTGCCAAATCATAATCAATATTATCTACTTTTTTATTTTTTTCATAAATCTCCCCCAATAGTTTAAGTGCAACTTCGTGTTTATCGCTTCTGTATAATGCACATTTACCATAACAATATTTTAAAAAATCTTCTTTTGGATGATTGGTATATAAATTCTCGTAAAAGGGTAGTGCCAATAAATAATTGCCATCGTCAAACATCATTAAAGCACTTTGCATGGAGTCATTCTCTGTTTTTCTCCATTTTTTAGTATTAGTACTTTGTGATGCAACATTTAACCAAGTGAAGCAAATTAAAATAAATAAGAAATAGTATTTTGATAACATACAAACAGTGTTAGGTGTGGAATTCTAAAATAATATAAAATCAGGAGTGGTAATCAACAAGTTTGTAACAAAAAGACTTAATCCAAAATATCTAGACTTCCTAAGCCTTCTCTTAAAACTACCAATTCATCATCGGAGCAATCAATAACTGTAGAAGCATATACATTCCCAAATCCACCGTCAATTACCAAATCCACTTTTTTTTCATATTCTCTATGAATGACTTCCGGGTCGGTAAAATAATCTAAAATATCATCGTTTGGATTATGAAGACTGGTGGTAATAATTGGATTTCCCAATTCGGTAATGATTGTTTTACAAATGGTATTGTCAGGAACGCGAATGCCTACTGTTTTTTTATTTTGTTTTAAAAGTTTTGGAACATTATTATTTGCTTCTAAAATAAAGGTGTATGGCCCTGGTAAAGCCTTTTTCATAATCCGGAATAAGGAATTGGAAATAGGGCGGGCGTAGTTTGATAAATGACTTAAATCGCTGCACACAAACGAAAAATTTGCTTTTTCGGGTTTTATGTTTTTTAAACGACAAACCTTTTCAATGGCTTTTGGTCTTGTAATATCACAGCCAATAGAATAAACGGTATCAGTTGGATAAATAATCACTCCGTCATTTTTTAAACAGTCAACAATAAATTGAATGTCCTTAGGATGAGGATTATCGTAGTTTAAGCGAAGTAGCATATTGTAAAGTTACAACATTATTTTACAATAACTTCTTCTAAAGGCTTACCTGTTGTGCCATTAGGAAAAGACACATGTAAAATAGTAGCAATAGTTGGAGCAATATCAACAATACTTACCTTTTTTACGGAATTACCTTTTGGAATACCGGCTCCAAAAAATAATAATGGTACATGTGTATCATAACTGTAAGATGCACCATGCGTTGTTCCTTTGTTATGGTATTCCATCCATGCAGGGTTGTATGAAAAAGCAACATTGCCACTGCGCACATGATTATAACCTTTTTGAATTAAATATTTAAACGAATCGTCTGTGTAATTTTCGTATTTCAAAACTTCCGAAGGATAAGCTTCGGCTACACCTTTAACAGACAATATGAAATTAGCCAAGGTATGTTCCACCGCAAACTTATTTAATTTCATACTTGTCATTTTACTTTCGTTTAAAAATAGTTGTTGATTACTTAAGGATGAAACTAAACTGTCTCCATACTGATTCTGACAAAATGTTTTGATGGTTTTAGTCAACGCTTCTTCATCAACATAACCACCCGGAATTTTTAAATCCATTAAATGCGCAGGAACATCGCAAGCCCCATGATCAGCTGTTAAAAATATCAGATAATTATCTTTTCCAACAGATGCATTTAAGGTATTTATTAATTCTTCCAAATCTTTATCCAAACGCAGATACACATCCTCAACTTCTACACTTCTTGGTCCGTATGAATGCCCAACATAATCGGTAGAAGAAAAACTAATGCATAACATATCCGTTTGTTTCCCTTTACCTAATTGTTCTGCTTTTAAACATGCTATGGCTAAATCTTTAGTAATTGTATTTCCAAAAGGTGTGGCTTTTATAATTTCAAAATTATTTTTTTCCAATTGGCTGTTATATTGATAAGGAAAAATAGCAGTATCTTTTTTGTTAGGAGCCGCTTCGTAATTATTTTTATCTGAAATACTTTCTGTATAACCTGCAATTGGGTATAAGGTATTCCATCCCTGAGATAAATATTTTTTCGCTAACTGTAAATTATTAAACTCATTTACCCAAGCTGGCAATTCATTCATGTAATGAGAGCTTGAAATAAACTTGCCATTACTACCATCAAACCAAAAAGCACCATTTGCGCTATGACCTGCTGGTAAAATAGAACTTCTGTCTTTTAAAGAAATAGCAAATACTTTTGCTTGCTGATTGGTATTTAATTTTAACTCATCACCAATAGTTGTTACTAATAAATTCTTTGGCGACATTAATCCTGCTTTACTTTCAGAACCAACAGGTTTAACGTTGCTATCGTCCGTGCAATACATCATTTTTCCGGTTTCCTTTACAAACCAATCATTTGCTATAATACCATGAGTGGCAGGGCTTGTACCTGTATATATCGAAGCGTGGCCGGGGCCGGTAAAAGTTGGCACATAATTGTATTGGGCATTTCGGTAAAAATAACCTTCGTTAATAAGCTTTTTAAACCCACCGTTACCAAATTTATTCCAGTAGCGATAAATGTAATCCTGACGCATTTGATCAACCACAATGCCAATTACTAATTTTGGTTGTTTTAATGCTGAATTAGCAGCAACAGGTTTTGTTTGAGAGAATAATGAATTAGAGATAATTAAAAATGCAAATAGTTTTTTCATAGTGTATTTAGTTTATGGAACGCAGATAGCACTGATTGTTATGATTCATAATGATATTTTACCTTTATAAACATTACTAAATTATAGATTTATCGCTAAAAAATCTGCGCTTATCTTTTTAATCCGTATTATCTGTGTTCCATTTTTCTAACTTTTATCTAAGGTTTGAAATACAGAATTGTTACTTACAAATTCAGGCACAATATCTTTCATTTTTGAAACAATGCGCTTATTATCCTGTGTATTAAACAGCAAAATTAATTCATCTATAAATTTTGTAACCTCTGTAAATTCGTATTCACGAACTTTACCAACTAATATTTGCTGATGATGTGTGGGCAACGTGTTTTCAGAACTGGCTAATAATTCTTCAAATAATTTTTCGCCGGGACGTAAACCTGTGTAAATAATTTTAATATCCCGGTCTTCTTTTAATCCGGATAATTTAATCATCTTTCGTGCTAAATCTACAATTTTTACAGACTGTCCCATATCAAACACAAATATTTCCCCACCTTTACCCATACAGCCGGCTTCTAACACCAGTTGACATGCTTCTGGAATCGTCATGAAAAAACGGGTAATGTCAGGATGAGTAATGGTAATAGGTCCGCCATCTTCTATCTGTTTTTTAAAACGAGGAATCACAGAACCATTAGAACCAAGAACATTTCCGAAACGAGTAGTAATAAATTTTGTTTTTGAGATTTTGCCCAAGCTTTGAGTGTAAATTTCAGCAATGCGTTTTGAGGCTCCCATAACGTTGGTTGGATTTACTGCTTTGTCGGTAGAAATCATAACGAATTTTTCTACATTAAAATCAACAGCTAAATCGGCAATGGTTTTGGTTCCCAAAATATTAGTCAAAATAGATTCTGACGGATTGTTTTCCATCATAGGAACATGTTTATAAGCAGCAGCATGAAAAACAAAATGAGGTTTAAATGTGTTGAATACATTATGCATTCTATCTTTATTTCTCACATCTCCAATAACTACTTCATGTTTGCAGGTCATAGCTTTCTCATTAAATTCTAATTCCAGTTCATGTAACGGACTTTCGGCCTGATCCAATAACACTAGCAGAGTAGGGTTAAACTTAGCACACTGGCGAGCCAGCTCACTACCAATAGAACCGGCGGCACCTGTAATTAATACAATTTTATGATTGATTTGCTCGTTAATTAATACATTATCTAATTTAATAGGGTCACGTTCCAATAACTCTTCAATATTAATACTCTTAATTTGATTAAAACTTAATTCTCCGTTTATCCATTTGGCAACAGGAGGTACATTTAATACCCTAACGCCTAATTGCAAACATTCATCAATAATGCTATTCTTTTTTTCGGGAGATAAATGTTGAATGCTGATGATAACCGATTCTACTTCATTTTCTTTGAT
>JAEUTR010000704.1 GCA_016787365.1 Bacteroidia bacterium | reverse complement strand
TATTTATTTTGTAAAAGAAGGTTGTGTGCGTATTTATTATTTTAAAGAGGATATTGACATTACAGAAAGTTTTGAATTTGAAAATGCCTTTGTTGCCAGAGCCGAGAGCTTATTTACTGGCAAGCCGTCTTTAAAGGCTATCCAAGCCATTGAAGATTCTTCTTTAATTGCAATAGATTCCACTATATTATTTCAATTATTTGATAAACATCATGATTTAGAACGCTTATTTCGTAAAATCATAGAAACATCTTATGTGAACACGGTTAATCGAATTGAAAGTTTACAGTTTCACACAGCTGACGAACGTTATCATGATTTATTAAAAGAACACAAAGATGTTTTAAAAAGAGTTCCGTTAAAATATATTGCCTCTTATTTAGGCATCACTCCTGTTAGCTTGAGTCGAATTCGCTCTCAGAAATAATTTCTTATCATATGTAAAGTAGTTCTGGTTTTAGTCACCCTAATTTTGTGACATGGAAATCGTTAAATTTGGACTAAAAGAAAACTGGAAGCAATTTACTTTATTGGTTATCATTAATGCCTTTGTTGGTGGTATGGTTGGTTTAGAAAGAGCTATCCTTCCTCAAATAGCAGAAGGTGAATTTCATATAGCTGCTAAAACTGCTATCTTTTTATTTATTATTGTATTTGGGATTGTAAAAGCGATTACTAATTATTTTACTGGTTCATTAGCGAACAAAGTTGGTCGAAAGAATCTGTTAGTGATTGGTTGGTTATTTGCTTTACCTGTTCCTTTTATTTTAATGTTTGCTAATCATTGGAATTGGATTATTGCAGCAAATGTTTTGTTAGGTATTAATCAAGGTTTAACCTGGAGTAGTACAGTAGTTATGAAGATTGATTTAGTTGGCGAAAAACAAAGAGGATTTGCCATGGGCTTAAATGAATTTGCAGGATATTTATCGGTAGCCATTGTTGCTTTTTTAACTGGATGGATTGCAGGGCAATATGGTTTAAGACCGTATCCATTTATGATTGGAATTGTTTTATCAATATTAGGTTTATTTGGAAGCTGGTTTCTGATAAAAGACACCAAGCATCATGTTGCTAAAGAATCTGATTCAAGCACTATTCCTTTGCTGAAACATGTTTTTTTGGATACCACTTGGAAAAACAAAAATTTAGGTTCAGTCACTCAAGCAGGTTTAATTAATAATTTAAATGATGGTATGGTGTGGGGAATTTTTCCGATTCTATTATTTCAAAAGAACTTTAGTTTAGAGCAAATAGGAATAATTACAGCAACTTATCCAGCAGTGTGGGGCTTAGGGCAATTAGTAACTGGTAAAATGGCTGATTATTTTTGTAAGAAAGATATGTTGTTTGCAGGTATGTTATTACAAGGACTAGCTTTATTAATAATGCCTTGGGTACAAACAATCACTCATTACATTCTGTTGTCTGTTATTTTAGGTTGGGGAACGGCGATGGTATATCCAACATTTTTAGCAACCGTTGCTGAAAATACAAATCCCATTGATAGACCAAAAAGTTTGGGAATATTTCGTTTATGGAGAGATTTAGGTTATGCCATTGGCGCTATTTTAACTGGTTTCATCGCAGATGCTTTAGGAATTAATGCTTCAATTATCGTCATTGGATTTTTGACGGTTATGTCATCATTCGTCATTCAATACAGAATGAAATGTCAAAATGATGGTTCTAAAAAATTATTAAGTTTTTTATCATCTAATAATAGAACAGATGGAGAGTGTATCACTTAATCTTAAATTGTTTTTTTATAAAATACTGCTAAAACAATAATCAGTTCTTTTAATGATTATTGTCAGTAAGTAAAAACTGCTATTAGAAAGTTTTATATATAACTTTATATTATTACAATTCATTTATATATAGTACATGATTTAATACAATAAATATGGAATTCATTGATTACTATAAAATATTAGAAATTCAAAAATCCTCTACTGAGGCAGACATTAAAGCAGCATATCGCAAGTTAGCTCGAAAGTATCATCCCGATTTAAATCCGAATGATGAAAATGCTAAAAAAAAATTTCAGCAAATTAACGAAGCGAATGAGGTTTTAAGCGATCCAGAAAAAAGAAAAAAATACGATAAGTATGGTAAGGATTGGAAACATGCCGATGAGTTTGAAAAAGCGAATCAACAACAATCTCAATCACGAACCAGTGGTGGCGGACAACAATCATATGGTGGTGGAGATTTTTCAGGAGACTTCTCTGAATTTTTTGAATCGATGTATGGTTCTGGTGCAGGAGGAAAAACTAGACAAACTAAATTTAGAGGTCAGGATCTAAATGCCGAGTTACATTTAAGTTTAATGGATGTATATAAAACTCAGCAACAAACTTTAACGATTAATGGTAAAAATATTCGTTTAACCATTCCTGCTGGTGTCGAAAATGGACAAGTGATTAAAATCGCAGACCATGGAACTCCTGGGGTAAATGGTGGACCAAATGGAGATTTGTATATCACATTTACAATTGCTAATCATCCTAAGTTTAAAAGAGAAGGTAGTAGTTTATACACTACGGTTGATTTGGATTTATATACTGCCTTACTTGGAGGAGATTTACAAGTTGATACCTTGGATGGAAAAGTAAAATTAAAAGTAACTCCTGAAACCCAAAGTAACACTAAGGTTAAATTAAAAGGTAAAGGGTTTCCTGTTTACAAAAAGGAAGGTGAGTTTGGTGATTTATATATTACTTATAATGTAAAACTACCAACTCAGTTAACCGAAAAAGAAAAAGAGTTATTGACTGAATTATCTAAATTAAGAGCTAATGGAAACTAAAGATTTAATATTGATAGAACATTTTTGTGCCAATCACGAGATTGAGTTTTCTTTTATTGACTCATTACAAGAGTTTGGATTAATAGAAGTCATTATTCATGAGGATAATAAATATTTACCCAAAAATCAATTAAAAGAGGTTGAGAAGATGATGCGTATGCATTACGATCTTGATATTAATATGGAAGGAATAGATGTGATTTCTCATTTATTAAAACGTATTCATAATTTACAAGACGAGGTAAGGATTACTCAAAATAAATTAAGATTATACGAAAACGAAGATTAACACTAAATAATAATGACAAACGAATACACAAAATATTTATTCTTTACCGGAAAAGGTGGAGTAGGTAAAACGTCACTAGCTTGTGCAACAGCGGTTGAATTAGCTGATAAAGGAAAGAAAGTGTTGTTAATTAGTACTGATCCTGCTTCTAATTTAGAAGATGTTTTGGGATGTTCGGTTTTAGATAAAATAACAGCTCACAGAGAGTTACCTAATTTATTTACGATTAATATTAATCCTGATACTTCTGCTGATGAATACAGAGAAAGAGCGATAGAGCCTTTAAAGAATAATGCTTCCCCTGAAGAGATTCATAAAATTAAAGAAGGATTATCTGGCGCTTGCACTACAGAGATTGCTTCTTTTGATGAATTTTCAAGATTTATAACAGGCGAAGGTAATCCCGAAAATTACGATACCATTATTTTTGATACAGCACCAACAGGTCACACTATCCGTTTGTTAGAATTACCAGCTGCTTGGGATGATTTTTTAGAAAAAAATCCGGGCGGAGCATCTTGCATCGGTCCATCTTCAGCATTAAAAAGTAGTAAAGATAGATACAAGAAAGTGATTACAAGTTTAAGAGATCCAAAACAAACTACCTTCTTTTTAGTTTCTCGAACCGAAAAAGCATCTTTGAAAGAAGCTAATCGTACAAGTATTGAACTAAAGGCTTTAGGATTGGCTAATCAAAAGTTATTGATTAATGGAGTGTACGATGCCATTGATAAAAGTGACGAATTA
>JAEUTR010000678.1 GCA_016787365.1 Bacteroidia bacterium | reverse complement strand
TTTATTTTCTTTAGCGGAGAAGAAGCAGGATTATTAGGGTCAAGGTATTATTCGCAAAACCCTGTATTTCCTTTGTCAAAAATTAAATTTTTAACTAATTTGGATTTGTTAGGAACAGGAGATGAAGGCATTATGGTGGTAAACGCTACTGTGTTTAAAAATCAATTTGAAAAATTAAATCAAATTAATACAGAGCATAATTATTTAAAACAAATAAAACAAAGGGGAAAGGCAGCTAACAGCGATCATTATTGGTTTACCGAAAAAGGAGTGCCAAGTTTTTTTATTTATACTATGGGTGGTATACAAGCTTACCACGATATTTATGATATCGAAAAAACATTACCTCTCACAAAATACATTGAGGTATGTAAACTCTTGATTGAGTTTAATGAGAAATTGTAAAAAATCATTACCATAAAAAAAACGCCGATAGATATCGACGTTTTTGATTTTATAAAGGGATATTACCGTGTTTCTTTTTCGGTAGCTTATCAACTTTGTTTTCCAACATTTTAAATGCACGAATTAATTTTTCGCGGGTTTGTTCAGGTTTAATTACTTCATCAATAAATCCTCTTTCTGCTGCACGATATGGGTTAGCAAACATAGTTTGATATTCTGTTTCTTTCTCTTTCCATTTTTCATCTTTATTAGCAGCAGCTGCAATTTCTCCTTTAAAAATAATTTCAGCAGCTCCTTTAGCGCCCATTACGGCAATCTCAGCACTTGGCCATGCGTAATTCATGTCAGCACCAATGTGTTTACTGTTCATTACATCATATGCTCCACCATATGCTTTACGGGTAATAACTGTAATTCTTGGAACTGTTGCTTCGCTGAATGCATATAATAATTTTGCACCGTTAGTGATAATTGCATTCCATTCCTGATCCGTTCCTGGTAAAAATCCTGGTACATCTTCAAATACTAATAAAGGAATATTAAAGCAATCGCAGAATCTTACAAAACGCGCTGCTTTGGTAGATGAATGAATATCTAATACCCCCGCTAATACGGCAGGCTGATTTGCTACTATACCAATCGAACGCCCTGCTAAACGCGCAAATCCAACAACGATATTTTCTGCAAAATGTTTATGGATTTCTAAAAAGCTGTTATCATCAATTACTTTTTCAATTACTTCCCTTATATCGTAAGGTTGGTTTGCGTTTTCAGGAATGATAGAATTTAATTCAGGACGGGATTCAGAACCAGTGCTTTCGTAAGGCACACTTGGTGCATCTTCTTCACAATTCTGAGGAACATAACTTAAAATTTGTTTGATGTTAGTAATGGCTTCAATTTCGTTAGCACATGCAAAATGAGTTACTCCACTTTTGCTGGCATGTGTCATTGCTCCACCTAATTCTTCAGAGGTTACTTCTTCATGAGTAACAGTTTTTACAACGTTAGGTCCGGTAACAAACATGTAACTGGTATTCTCAACCATTAAAATAAAATCAGTCATTGCAGGACTATAAACTGCACCTCCGGCACATGGCCCCATAATGCCTGATAGTTGAGGAATAACCCCACTTGCTCTTACATTACGGTAAAATATATCAGCATAACCACCAAGAGATACTACACCTTCCTGAATACGAGCTCCGCCGCTATCATTTAATCCAATAAATGGTGCGCCATTTTTCATCGCTAAGTCCATTACTTTACAAATTTTTTCGGCATGTGTTTCAGATAAAGAGCCACCAAAAACCGTAAAATCCTGAGAAAAAACATACACTAAACGTCCATGAATAGTTCCGTAACCGGTAACAACACCATCACCTAAATACTGTTCGTTCTCTAACCCGAAATCTTTGCTTCGATGCGTTACCATCATTCCAATTTCTTCGAAGCTTCCTTCGTCTAACAAAAAATGTAAACGCTCGCGGGCAGTTAATTTCCCTTTTTTATGCTGGGAATCAATACGCTTTTGTCCGCCACCTAAAAGTGCTTCTGCTTGTTTTTGTTCTAGTAAAGCTATTTTCGAGTCCATAGTTTCTATATTTTTAATCTCTAATACAGTAGATGATTTGTCCATGTTTTTAATGTTTAAATATACAATTTTGTGTAATAATTAAGCTTTTTTTGGTCCATGAAATGGTTTTTTCTTAAACCCGGGTTTTGATTTATTTCCTCCTCCTGTGCGTGGCTTGTCAAATTTCTTTTTTGCTGCATCGGGATTATATTCAGGGCCTTTCCCAAATTCTTCAGGTATCGGCATTTTCATTACATCAATTCCCATCAAAGCTTCAATTTGAGCAAAACGAGGTTGATCTTTTTCATTGATAAACGTAATAGCAACACCAGCTTTTGCTGCACGTGCCGTACGTCCAATACGATGGATGTAATCTTCCGGATCTGGTGGCGCATCAAAGTTTACAACCAATGAAATGCCATCTACATCAATACCACGCGATAAAATATCCGTGCCTATTAAAATTCGTAGGTTACGCGCTTTAAAATTTCGCATAATTTCCTCGCGCTCCGTTTGTTCTAAATCTGAAGAAAATCCTTGAACCGAATATTTTAATGCCTTAAATGTTTGGGACAATTCTTTTACTTTTTCTTTAGTAGAAGAGAAAATAATAACAGAAGAAAAATCTTCATTTTTTAAAATCTCTTTTAGTAATTTTTCTTTTTGATTGTCATAAACCACATATGCTTGTTGAACAATACCAGCAGCTGGTTTAGAAATAGCAATGTTGATGGATTCTGGATTTTGTAATAAATGCCCGGCTAATACTCTAATTTTTGGAGCCATGGTTGCTGAGAACATAATGGTTTGTCTTTTCTCAGGAACGTATTTTAAAATGGTTTTAATGTCATCAGCAAAACCCATATCAAGCATGCGATCAGCTTCATCCAAAATTAAATGTTCGATAGTTTCAAATTTCACATCACCTGATTGTAACAAGGCAATTAATCGACCCGGTGTTGCAATCACAATATCCACGCCCTCGCGTAATGATTTTGCTTGGCGTTCCCAAGTAACACCATCATTACCACCATAAATACCGATAGAACTAACGCCGCAAAAGTAAGCCATGCCTTCAATCTGTTGATCAATTTGAAGCACTAACTCGCGAGTAGGCGCAATAATTAAGGTGTTGATGCCGCCTTTTTTTGTTTTGATAATTTTATCTAAAACAGGCAATACAAAAGCAGCTGTTTTTCCGGTACCAGTTTGCGCACAGGCAATTAAATCTTTGCCGGCCTGAATAACAGGAATAGCTTGTTGTTGAATAGGAGTAGGTAGTTTGTAACCCATAGATTGCAAACCATCTATTAATGTTTGATCGAAATTAAAGTCGTTGAAAGTCAATTGTGTTTGGTATTAATTTATGTTCATTTTAAAGGCCTAATTTACTAAATTTATAGCGAAAAACGACAAAAATGTATTGGATAAAAAGCCCACATATTAGTACCATTCACGGATTTTCTACTCGAAATGGTGGCGTTTCTCCTGCTCCTTTTTTGAGTTTGAATTTAGGCGGAACAGATGATTTACCTGAGTATATTGCTGAGAATAGGAAACGCGCTTTAGCTGATTTGAATATAGACATGACTCATGTGTCGTATTTAAATCAAATTCACAGTAATATTGTATGCCAAGCAAGTGTTGGAAAACAAACAGGCGATGCTTTGGTAACTAATCAAAAAAGCTTAGCAATTGCTGTTGGTGCAGCAGACTGCTATCCTGTTTTATTTTATGATGAGACAAATCAGGTAATTGGTGCGGCACATTGTGGATGGAAGGGGACTTTGGCAAGAATAGCGAAAAACACAATTGAAGAAATGGTAAAATTAGGTGCAGAGATTTCGCAAATTAAAGTGGCCATTGGGCAAGGTATTAGTAAGTCTAATTATCAGGTAAGTGAAGAAGTCATTGAACAATTTAAGAATGCAGGATTTAGTAATGACTGCTGGGAAAACCGACAATTGGATTTATTGAATGCTAATCGATATGTAGCATTAGAAGCCGGAATTAAACCTGAACACATTTGGAGTATGAATCGTTGTACTACTGAAGATGATTTTTTTTCTTACAGAAGAGATAACGGAAAAACTGGCCGCATGTGGGCAGTGATTATGTTGAAATAATCGTCATTGCGAGGAGGGAGGACGAAGCAATCTCACATTTAGGATAGTATGAGATTGCTTCGGGTGAAAAACCCTCG
>JAEUTR010000635.1 GCA_016787365.1 Bacteroidia bacterium | reverse complement strand
ATCGATACAAAATTTGAAAATAATGACTGGTACGTTTATTTAAATGGAGGGAGAGTAAAAACTGATTTAAAAACCATTGATTGGGCAAAACAAGCCGCTACATTAGGTGCAGGAGAAATATTACTGACTTCTATGAACAATGATGGCACAAAAGATGGCTTTGCCATTGATATTACTCGAGAAATTTCTGAAGCAGTAAACGTGCCTGTAATTGCAAGTGGTGGCGCTGGCAACATGCAACACTTCAAAGATGTGTTTGAAAATGGAAAAGCAGATGCGGCATTAGCGGCTAGTGTTTTTCACTATAAAGAGATTGCAATACCTCAACTAAAAAATTATTTAAAAGAAAACAACATAGAAATAAGAATTTAACAAATGTGTATAGACCTTTCAGGTTTTAAAAACATGAAAGGTCTGAATTTAAAGAAGATTTATAACAACGACACGAAAGGTTTTATAAAACTTCCGTGTCTAAATAAAAAAACTAGAACCATGAAACCAGACTTCACAAAATCACCAGACGGATTAATTCCAGTTATCATACAAGATAACATAACCAATATTGTATTAATGCTTGGCTATATGAATCAAGAAGCGTTTGACAAAACACAACAAGAAAAACGCGTTACTTTTTTCTCACGATCCAAAAATAGATTATGGACCAAAGGAGAAGAAAGTGGCAATTTCTTAAATGTCAATTCACTTTTAATTGATTGCGACAATGACACTATTTTAATTAAGGCTACTCCTGCCGGACCGACTTGTCACACAGGCGCCGATACTTGCTTTAATGAAAAAAATGTCTCTCTAAATTTTCTAACAGAATTAGAAACAATTATCAGAGATCGAAAAAATAATCCAACGGATAAATCCTATACTGCTTCTTTATTTGCAAAAGGCATCAATAAAATTGCTCAAAAAGTAGGAGAAGAAGCAGTAGAAGTTGTTATTGAAGCTAAAGATAATAATGACGATTTATTTAAAGGAGAAGCTGCCGATTTATTGTTTCACTATTTAATACTCTTACAGGCAAAAAACTTTACGTTAAATGATATCATTGATGTATTAAAAAGCAGACATTAATCTCAATAATTATTTAAAATAAATTATTATTTTTAACATAGATGAATCGTCACAAGTATAACTACATTTCCTTACTTTTAATTATATCCTTTTCTTTTTTAATTTTTTCAGTTTTTTCGCAACAAGCAAAATTTGACAGTCTTAAAAAACAATTGATTAAAACAACTGCTCCTCAAAAACGCGCTGTTTTGCTACTGGATATTGCCAGAAGCATCTATATTAACATTCCCGATTCCTCTATTGGTTATTGTAACCAAGCAAAAGAACTCAGTAAAACAAATAATTTAGAAATTGAACTGGCACAATCATTACTATGCGAAACAAGGTATGTTTTATTAAAAGGTGATATTAAAACCAGCATCGAAAAATTAAATCAGGCCATCAGTCTTTTTCAAAAAAATGGAAATCAAAAAGGTCTTGCAAATAGTTATTCTCTAAAATCAAATGCTCTGGGTCGTATGGGTAAAGATAAAGAGGAATTGGAATATTTATTAAAAGCAAAAGAAATTCATACGTCAATTTCGAACATTAGCGGCCTAGCATCGTCATTACAGGACTTATCATATGTATATTGCACACAGGGAGCATACCAGCAAGCACTTAATTCACTTAAAGAATTAGAAAAATTAAATCTTCCTGAAAGCAGTAATAATTTTTTTACAGAAATAAATTATGGAAGTATTTATTTTGAATTAAAAAATATACCCGAAGCAATTCTTCACTTTAAAAAAGCCATTGATATTGCGCATCACTATAAAATGTTAGATAGTGAGATTACCGGACTCACTCATTTAGCCGAGTCATATGCACACATAAACGATTTTAAAAATGCTCATGTAAACTATTCGCAGGCATTGTTACTGGCTACTTCTAATAATTTATTAGTTGAAGAAAAAGATGCATTAAAAAGCCTTGTTGATCTTTTTGAAACAGAAAAAAATTATACGGATGCTTATTATGCGTTGAAACGTTACAAAATAATTAATGATTCATTATTTAATATCGAAAAAATAAATAGCATCAACGATATTGAACATAAGCTTCAATTAACAGAGAAAGAAAAAATTATTGTCCAACAAAATTTGTCTCTCGAAAAAGAAAAAGTTGCACTGGCTTCTTCAAAAAATAATACATTATTACTTATTGCTGGATTGGTTATTGTAGGAATAGCCTTTCTGTTTTTGTTTTATTATAGTCGTAAAACAAAAAAATTATTCTCTCTTATTAAAAAACAAAAAAAAGAAGTAGAACTACAAAAAGAAATTATTGAAACTAAAAACAAAGATGTAATGGATTCGATTCATTACGCCAAATATATTCAGGGTAGTATGTTACCTTCAATAAAAACAATGAATCATTTATTTCCTGAAAATTTTGTATTATACAAACCCAAGGATGTAGTTGCGGGAGATTTTTACTGGACAGAAG
>JAEUTR010000607.1 GCA_016787365.1 Bacteroidia bacterium | reverse complement strand
TCAACTATTATGAATTATTCATTTGCCGGAGCTTTTAATAGTCGTATTAACACCATTTTACGTGAAGTGAAAGGATTTACATACGGCGCAAGAGGTGGTTTTACGGGCGGAAAATTTGTTGCCCCATATACCATAGGTGCAGGTGTAAAAGCAAATGCTACTGATAGTTCCTTAGTTATTATTATGGAAGAATTAAAAAAATATAATAATACCGGAATTACCGATGAGGAATTAGAATTTACAAAAAATGCCATGGCCCAGTCTGATGCATTAAAATATGAATCTCCGCTACAAAAATTGATATTCATTAAACGAATTATCGATTTTAATTTAAATAAATCCTACGTTGCAAAACAAGGAGAGATTATAAAAACAATTACTAAAGCCGAAATTAATGAACTGGCAAAAAATAATTTACCATACAACAATATGGTCATATTAATTGTTGGTGATAAAGCATCTAATTTCGAAAAACTCTCAAAACTTGGCTATGAGATTGTTGAGTTAGACGCAAATGGAAATAAAGTCAATTAAAAAATTGTTGAGTTAGAGAATTATTGATTACTTAATTCAATAATTCTCTAATTTTTAACTCATGAACTAAATATATGAATATAGGAATTGTATGTTACCCAACATTTGGTGGCAGCGGGGTTGTTGCAACAGAATTGGGCATAGCATTGGCACACAAAGGACATAAAGTGCATTTTATTACTTACTCTCAACCTTTCAGATTAAATCAATTTAATGAAAATTTATTTTATCATGAAGTAAATGTTAATGATTATCCATTATTTGACTACCAACCTTATGAAAGCGTTTTAGCAAGTAAAATTGTGGACGTTGCTATTTATGAACGTTTAGATGTATTACACGTTCATTATGCAATTCCACATGCATCCGTTGCATACCTAGCACAGCAGATTCTTAAATCCAGAAAAATAAAATTGCCTTATATTACTACGTTACACGGTACAGATATTACGCTGGTAGGCCAGGATCCATCGTTTGAACCTGTAATTTTTTTCTCACTGAATAATAGTAATGCTATTACTTCGGTTTCTGAGAGTCTAAGGAAAGATACTTTGAAAACATTTAAAATCGCGAATGATATTAAAGTCATTCCCAATTTTATAAAAATTGAAGATTATAAATCTCCAACAGAAGCATGTCATCGTAAAAACTTTGCTGCACCTAATGAAAGAATACTCATTCACATTTCAAATTTTAGGAAAGTGAAACGTGTAGAAGATGTATTGAGAGTTTTTGATATTGTTAGAAAAAAAATTCCCTGCAAACTAATTTTGGTTGGAGACGGACCTGAAAGGCCTGCTATTGATAAACTTTGCAGAGAACTAAACACTTGTAGTGATATTATATCTGTGGGAAAAATTGCCAATCCTAAAGAAGTATTATCTATTGCTGATGTATTTATTTTACCTTCCGAAACCGAAAGTTTTGGATTATCTGCTCTAGAAGCAATGGCTGTAAAAATTCCGGTTATATCATCCAATACCGGTGGTATTCCTGAATTAAACGTTCATGGAAAAACAGGATACATGAGTAAAGTTGGAGATTATGAAGACATGGCAAAAAACACTATTGCTTTATTATCTGACGAAAAAACATTTCAGCAATTCAGAGAAAATGCTTTTGAACAGGCAAAGAAATTTGATATTGAAACCATACTTCCTATGTATGAAAAATTATATAAAGAAGTAATAGCCGCCGGAATTTAAAAACTCCAATTTAAAGTGGTGATAAATGTTTTCTAGAAGGCTTTTCAGATTCTTTGAATTCAACATTTGAAAAATAGGAGAATACACCTGAAGGATTGGTTGTTTTAATATAATAAAAGCCCAAAGCTTGATATAGTTTAGTTTGATCTGTTGGTTTTTCTTTTCTATAG
>JAEUTR010000599.1 GCA_016787365.1 Bacteroidia bacterium | reverse complement strand
AAAGGAAAATTAATGGTGATGATATCTTTAGTTGGGTTTGGACCGAAAGAAGAATAGTTATTTCCTTCATGATTTGAAAGTCCAGTAGTAATTCCATACGGAATTATAGTACCTAATGTATCAGGGCCATCAATGATGGTGGAAGTGCAATAGTAATTATTACTTTCAAATATCCCCATAAATTTATTCACTTCTCCATAACCTTCTATAAATGTTTCGCCAACTTTTCCATAACTGTTTATCTCTAACCCCGTAGTATAATATACTATTGGATTTTGAGATGATTGTACGTAATCACAATAACTATAATTGGGTTTCATTTCCCGTAAATAACCTGAAAAACAAGAGTAACCATACGTTTTATAAAAATGATTATTAGGTGTTTTTCCAAAAGTTACAACATATGCTCCTCCCATGGTAGGAAAAATTAATTGATTATTATACGAAGTGTAAAAATGATCCCAGGATTGTGGAAATGTAGGGACATTATTATAAGTGTAGGTATTAATAGGAAGAGAAGGAAATGTGTAAGGGTTTTCAATGGAACAAGATCCAGGAGGCCAGGAACTTGCGCAAGTTCCTAAACAACCTTTTCTGTCTTCTATATATGAATTATATGTTACTGTACCTGTAATCATAGATGATGTAATTGTTTTACGTGCATAGTAATAGGCGGAACATTCTGCGCCAGGTAATCCAGAATAGCTTGAGGTCATCGAATAATAGTGAATAACCCCGGTTTTTAATTTAAAAAAATCATAATAGTTTGGTACTTTTTCTCCATATAACGCAAGCATATTATAAATACTGTCACTTTCTATACCACGTAATTTATAATAAATCTGCTGCCCAAATTGAGCAGGGTATTTCACAATTCCAAATTGTTTTGAAATAATGATGGAATCATTTGTACTTAATAAAATAGTATTTACGGAATCATTCACGCCAAAATAATTTTTTATTGTTGCACTAATTACTTGTGCTGTAATATTTCGAGCGGAGTTAAAAGTCCACGAACTTCCAACAGATATAAACCTAGGAATGATATAATTGCTAGTATCACTCAAACGATATTGGTTGTTGGAATATACAATTCGTCGTTGCATAAATTGTGGTTGATTACTTAAAATATAATTTGAATCAGCAACTCCCGATTCTGGATAATAAAACCAACAACTATCGCATTTAGTCGCAATTCTGTTTAAACTATAAATAGTATCTACACCTTGTATTAAAGTACTATCTGCAAATATGACTACAGTTGTATAACTCTCGTTTTCTAAAGAATAATTATAACGATACTCTTTATTAAAAATAGCCCAGTTTTGAGAATAGGCAACAGCCATTACATTTATGAAAATGATAGTGTATAATATTCTAAGCTTCATTCTACTAAAGGTATAAAAAATAATTAGTTTAACCGCAAAGAGGCAAAGGGTTTATGTAGATTTCGTCATTGTTTCTCACGTTATGTTTGAGATTGCTTCGTCGTCCCTCCTTGCAATAACGATTTAATAAAAAAGCCACAAAATACGTTGTGTACTCTGTGGCTTTCTTTGCTTTTTTGTGGTTAAGTATTCTAGTACTTAATACCTGAAACACCAATGTTTTCAATTGGATGCCAAGTCGTTTTAATTTCCTGTAAATCGGTAATGTAATAAGGTCCTTGTTCTTTTTCGTCGCTCCAATTTTTGTTCCAAGTAAATACACGCTTTACATTTAAAGAAGCATTTTCACCAATGGTTTTATTAAAATCTTTTTCGGTATTGCAGTTGATAATCGCATTTACATCCATGTGAGAAGAAAAATGTGCATGTAATTCTTTACGACTACCTGTTACAATATTTACAACTCCACCTGGCACATCGCTGGTTGCTACAACCTCAGCAAAAGTGATAGAGCAGGTTGGTTTGCTTTCTGAAGCTAAAATAATGCAGGTATTTCCACCGGCAATTGCCGGAGCAATCACAGATACTAATCCTAATAAAGCAGAAGATTCATCTGCTAAAATAGCAACCACTCCCATTGGTTCAGGAACAGAAAAATTGAAATGAGAAGTAGCTACAGGGTTTACGGAACTAAATAATTGTTGGTATTTATCGCACCATCCTGCATAATACACTAATCGGTCGATACTTTGCTCTACTTCTTTTTTTGCAGCGGTAGGTGTGTAACCTAACTGTTTTAATTCTTCTAAAAATTGTTCTTTACGGCCTTCTAACATTTCGGCAACGCGGTATAAAATTTGTCCGCGGTTAAATGCTGCACGAGTGCTCCATCCACTGAATGCCCCACGAGCAGCAATCACAGCGTTTCTATAATCTTTACGAGAAGATAAACTTACGTTTACAGTCATGTTATTTTTTAATTTTAAAGGATAATAGCGACCGCTCTCGGTACGAGGAAATTGTCCGCCAATAAATATTTTGTATGTTTTTAAAACTTCTATTCTTTCCATATTACTTATGTTGATTACGAATTTTTACGAATGTACGAATCTGTGTATGCGAGGCTGTCAATCTGGATTCGTATATTCGTATTGATTCGTCATAATTTATTTTAAAATTTTAAGTACGGCATCAATCCATGTAATCCACCTTCTCTTCCAAAACCACTTTCTTTATATCCGCCAAACGGAGAAGTAGGATCAAACTTGTTATAAGTATTTGCCCAAACTACACCCGCGCGCAATTTAGAAGTTAAATTAAAAATACGAGAGCCTTTATCTGTCCACACACCCGCGCTTAAACCGTAAGGAATGTTATTTGCTTTTTCAATCACTTCTTCAATGGTACGGAATGTTTGAATCGCTAATACAGGTCCAAAAATTTCTTCTTGAGAAATACGGTGAGACTGTGATGTATTTAAAAATAAAGTAGGGCGAACAAAGAATCCCTTTTTAGGAATAGTGCAAGAGCTTTGATACATCTCAGCTCCATCATTTACACCAATTTTTAAATACTCATTAATTTTATTCAATTGCATTTTAGAGTTGATAGCGCCGATGTCAGTATTCTTATCTAATGGATCACCAACAATTAATGTTTCTAATCTATCTTTTAATTTTTTGATGACTTCTTCTGCAACGTTTTCTTGCACAAATAAACGAGAGCCTGCACAACATACGTGACCTTGGTTAAAGAAAATACCATTCACGATTCCTTCTACTGCTTGATTAATGGGAGCATCTTCAAAAATAATATTCGCTGCTTTTCCACCTAACTCCAAGGTTAATTTTTTGTCTGTTCCTGCAATGGCTTTCTGAATCCATTTACCAACGTTTGTACTTCCGGTAAAGGCAATTTTATTAATGTCTTTATGATTAACCATAGAAGCACCAACTGGTCCGTGACCTGTGATAATATTGACAACACCATCAGGTAATCCACTCTCTTGAATAATCTCCGCTAATTTAAGAGCGGTTAAGGAAGTTGTTTCTGCAGGTTTTAATACAACTGTATTTCCAGTAGCAAGAGCTGGAGCAATTTTCCAAGCCGCCATTAATAATGGGAAGTTCCAAGGAATCACTTGTCCCGCAACACCTAATGATTTTGGGTTACGATTAGGAAACGCATATTCTAGTTTATCCGCCCAGCCCGCGTAATAAAAGAAATGATTAGCCGCTAATGGCACATCAATATCACGACTTTCACGAATGGATTTACCACCATCTAACGTTTCAATCACTGACAGTTCACGAGCACGTTCTTGAATTAAACGAGCAATACGGTAAATGTATTTCGCACGTTCTTTGGCTGGCATTTTACTCCATGTTTTATCGTAAGCTCCACGAGCTGCTTTTACAGCGCTATCAACATCTTTATCATTAGCTTCTGCTATGCTCGAAATTTTTTCTTCGGTAGCAGGGTTAATGGTGTCGAAATATTTACCAGAATTA
>JAEUTR010000597.1 GCA_016787365.1 Bacteroidia bacterium | reverse complement strand
AAAATTGAACTGTTAGAAGCCACAAATTCTGAAAGCGCAATAGCCAAATTTATTGATAAAAAAGGGGAAGGCATTCATCATATAGCCTACGAAGTAGATGATATTTATCAAGAAATGGAACGCTTAAAAGCCGAAGGATTTGAAGTTTTAAATAAAGAACCAAAACATGGTGCTGATAATAAGTTGATTTTCTTTTTGCATCCAAAAAGCACCAATGGTGTTTTAGTGGAATTATGTCAAGAGCGAAAGGACTGAGGAATTAAAGAGGCTCAAGAGATTAAAGGGACAGAAAAGAAAAGTCTTGTCTCCCTTATGTCTCTTGTCCCTATTGAGTTTTTTTATAAATCAAAGCCACTGCATAAGCATTCACACCTTCTTCTCTACCCACATAACCTAAACGTTCGTTAGTAGTAGCTTTAATGGAAACATCGTTTGGTGTAATATTCATAATAGGCGCCAGAACATTTTGCATGTCGGTAATATGAGGATTTACTTTTGGTGCTTCCAAACTTAACGTTGCATCTACATTTCCAATACCGTAACCATTTTTATCTAACAAGTCAACTACTTCTTTCAATAATAATTTACTATCAGCTCCTTTATATTTTGGATTGTTGTTTGGAAAATGAAATCCAATGTCACGTAAGTTAGCTGCTCCTAAAAGTGCATCGCAAATAGCATGTAGCAAAACATCAGCATCACTGTGACCTACACAACCTTTGTCAAATTCTAATTTAATGCCACCCAACCATAACTCTCTTCCTTCACCTAATGGATGAACATCATAACCAAAACCTACTCTTATGTTAATCATACTTTGTCTTTTTAATATTATTAATAATTACTAATTTTTATACGAATATACGAATCAGTGTTTACGTTGTGTTTATGGTTAGCAGTCTTCTGCGTCTATCATACACAGATTCGCATATTCGTACTGCATTCGTAATTATCTTCAAAAATCGTGACTGTATATTACTTATCTTTCATATACTCTTCAAAAGGCATTCCTTTCATAAATTCAGGAGAATAAATATATTGATAAATTAAATCAGACCATTGTTTATGGGTTTTGCGTGCATCCAATATTCCCGAATCAAACGGTTTACTGTAATGAATCCGAATTGTTTTCTTTTTTGCCTTAAACATTTCATCAGGCAAAAACAGCATTTCGATATTTGCCTTAATACCTAAACGTTTGCGCCACAATGCAAAATTGTAAAAAAATTTAGAATTTTCACCTTCAATAAAAACTGGCTGTATCATACGATGGTGATCAATCGCCTGAGTGACAAAACTTTTTTTCCAGGTTAAATCTCTCACCAACCCATTTTGTTTGCGAGAAACTAAACCGGCAGGAAAAAACAACACTGCACATTCTGTCATAAAAACCTCTTCCATGGTTCTTAATGATTTTGTGGATGAAGCACCTACTTTATTTACGGCTACAAAAATTTCACCATAATTTTTTAAATTTTTTAAAATATCATTTACAAAAAAACGAACGTCAGGTCGTATATCCCCGACTGATTTTATTAATGCCATTCCATCTAATCCACCCAAAGGATGATTAGCCGCAATAATAATGGAACCGGTTTTAGGTATTAACTCCGAATGCACAGATTCCACTTTAGCTCCCAGTTTTTCCAAACCTTTTCTATTAAACTCCAAACCTTCATCATCTTTCAAATGAACCATTGCCTCATTAATATCATCTTCATGAAGCTTTCTTTTTAGCCAATTTATAGCAAAACGAGGTAACCACTTGTAAAGTTTATAAGCTTTTTCCTTTAAAACTTTCTCAACATCTATAAATTTTTTGTTTTCCATAGCAAGGGTCACAAAGGTAAAATAATTGTTAATATCTCAACTATCCAAAATCATCTTTTTTGAAATAATTCAATCATCCCTAATCTCTCAAAACCATAACAAAATCAAGTCAATTCAATTTTTTTAGACAAAAAGCGATACTAATTTTTTTGCTTCATAACTATTAACAAATTTCAATTTATCAACAAAAGTGGTAAAAAATGGATAAAAGTGGTAGAAAGTGGTAAAATTTTAATTATTTTTGACTCGATTCAAACAAAACCCAACAATGACAAGCCTTATAGGAGAATTTGATTGTAAAGTAGATGCGAAAGGGCGTTTCATGTTTCCTGTTAACCTCAGGAAGCAGTTGGAAGAGGTGTTTGATAAAGGGTTTGTTATCAATCGAAATCTTCATCAAAAATGTTTAGTGCTTTATCCAATTAATGAATGGAATAAACTGAACAAAAAATTAAGCAAGTTGAATCGTTTGATAAAAGCCAACGATGTATTTGTTAGAAAGTTTACGGGTGGTGCAACAGCTGCCGATGCAGATAACACCGGCCGTGTATTGTTACCGAAACCATTAGTAGAATACGCAGATATCACAACTGATATTAAAGTTTTAGGAAGCAATAATGTGATTGAGATTTGGGATAAAAAATTATATGACCAATTCTTATCTCAGGATGTGGATATAGAAAAATTAGCTGAAGACGTTTTAGGAAACTTAAATTTTAATGATGGAGACGATGAGTAATCTTCCTTATCACATCCCCGTTCTTTTACAACCTTGCATAGATGGCCTTGACATAAACCCCGACGGTGTATATGTGGATTTAACTTTTGGTGGAGGCGGACATTCGAAAGAAATTTTGAAACATCTGTCTGCAAAAGGTAAATTGTTTTCGTTTGACCAAGATGAAGATGCAAAAGCAAATATTCCTGACGATAAACGCTTAACTTTTATTCCACACAATTTCAGATACATTTCTAATTATCTCAAATTATACGGCATTACACAAGTTGATGGCATACTAGGTGATCTAGGTGTTTCGTCTCATCAGTTTGATAAAGGCGAGCGCGGCTTCTCTATTCGTTTTGATGCAGATTTAGATATGCGTATGAATCAGAAATCTGATTTGACAGCAAAGAAAGTATTGAATACCTATGATGTAAAAAAACTGACAGCAATGTTCAGAGAATACGGAGAAGTTGATAACGCTTTCAAACTTGCTAATTTAATTTTTGAAGCCAGAACAAACGGAAGCATTGAAACAACAGCTCAATTTAAAGAGATTATTAAGCCTTGTACACCAAAATTTGAAGAGAGCAGATATTTAGCAAAAGTATACCAAGCCATTCGTATTGAAGTCAATCAAGAGATGGAGGCTTTAAAAGAATGTTTAACACAATGTGTTGGTTTATTGAAGCCAAATGCAAGATTAGTAGTAATGAGTTATCATAGTTTGGAAGATAGATTGGTAAAAAATCTGATTAGATCTGGAAATGTAGAAGGAGTTGAAGAAAAAGACATCGTATTTGGAAAAATTACTAAATACTTTAAGTCTTTAACCTCAAAACCAATTGTACCAAATACAGAAGAGATTGAAAGGAACTCAAGAGCTAGAAGTGCAAAATTGAGAGTAGCAGAACGAATTAAGAATTAAGAATTAAGAATTCAGATTTAAGAAAGGAGAAAATCATACTTCTCAAATCATAAGTCTTAAATAATAAATGGCGAACAAATTTAGAAACATACCAAAAGAAGAAGAACTGGAAGAGTTAGAAGAACTCGTGGAACAGGAAGAACCACAAGTAATTTCTAAACCTTCTAAACCAGGAAAAAAAGGTGTGTTGGCAAAAGGGCTTTCAAAAGTTTTTGGCGGTTCGTTTTTAAGTGATGATAGAGCAGTACAGCATATACCGTTCATTTTGTTTTTAGGCTTAATAGCTATTTTATATATCGCAAACGGTTACTATGCGGATGATAAAATCAGAGAAGTAAATAAAGTGAGTAATCAGATAAAAGAATTACATACAGAATTTATTTCATCAAAATCTGATTTAATGTTTGTAAGTAAACAAAGTGAAGTAGCAAAAGCAGTTGCTCCATTAGGATTAAAAGAACCTGTAGTTGCTCCTATGAAAATAGAAATGGATAGTATTAAAAAAGAAGGAAGGAAGAAATAATTAATTGGAAAACAAAAAAGACATATTATCAAGAACGTATTTAGTGTACATATTTTTATGTGTATTCGCTTTATCCATTCTTTATAAAATGTGTATCATTCAATTTAAAGAGGGCGCTGAATGGAAAGCAAAAGCTGAGGCCTTTAATACACAGGTTCACGAAATTCAGGCTGTACGCGGAAACATTTTTGATATACACGGAAATTTATTGGCTACTTCACTTCCCTACTACGAAGTAGCTGTAGACATTAACGCTCCATCTATCGATAAAAAATTATTTGAAGCCAAGGTCGACTCATTAGGATTTATGTTAGCAGATTTATTTAAAGATAAAACAGCCAAACAATACACTAAAATATTACGCAAAGCACGTAAAAGTGGCGATCGTTATGTGATTTTAAAACGAAATGTTCCTTATAAAGATTTACAAACACTAAAAACATTTCCCATTTTCAAAAAAGGAAAACGTGGCGGTTTAGTAACACTTCAAACTAACAAACGTGAACGTCCGTTTAAAATGTTAGCAGCTCGTACTATTGGTATGGCTCGTGAAGGAGTAAAACCTGTTGGGCTGGAAGGTGCTTACGATACTTTATTAAAAGGTATTAGCGGACAACGTTTAATGCAAAAAATTGCAGGTGATGTGTGGCGTCCTATCAATGATGAAAATGAAGTTGAACCAAAAGATGGGAGTGATTTATATACAACGATTGACATCAACATTCAGGATGTGGCCGAAAATGCCTTAATGAATACGTTAATTAAAAATAAAGCTTCACATGGTTGTGCTATTTTAATGGAAGTAAAAACCGGAGAAATTAAAGCTATTGCCAACTTAACCCGTGATGGAAAAGATTCTAGTGCTTACTCCGAAAGTTTAAATTACGCCATTGGTTATGCTACTGAGCCAGGCTCTACATTTAAGTTAGCATCCTACTTAGCTGTGATAGATGATTATGATTTAAGTTTAGATGAAAAAATACCGGTAGGAAATGGCGAAGTAACCTATTATAACAAAACCATTAAAGATGCACATGCGCCTGAAACTCCAGTTCTTACACTAAAACGTGCTTTTGAGGTTTCTTCAAACGTTGCTGCTGCAAAAACCATTGTAAAATATTATTCTAAAAACCCTCAACAATACATTGATAAACTAAAATCGTTTCACCTAAATGAAAAATTAGGTTTAGCAATTCCTGGAGAAGCAAATCCGTTAATCAAAGAAACTAAAAGCAAAGATTGGTCAGGATTATCACTTCCACAAATTAGTTACGGGTATGAAAGTTTAATTACTCCCTTACAAACATTAACGCTTTATAATGCGATTGCTAATGATGGCAAAATGGTGAAACCTCGTTTTGAGAGAGAAATTAAACGTAACGGGCTAACGGTTAAAACATTTAGTACAGAAGTAATAGCTGAGCAAATTGTAAAAGCTTCTACAATCAAAAAAGCAAAAGAAATGCTGGAAGGTGTGGTAGAAAATGGAAGTGGCAAAGGCTTGAACATTACAGCATTTAAGGTAGGTGGAAAAACAGGCACGGCCCAAATTGCAAGGGTTGGCGCAAAAAGAGGAAGTGGAAAAACTGCCTACGGTGATGTTGGTGATAGAAATTATCAAGCATCTTTCGTTGGCTATTTTCCTGCAGATAAACCATTATATACTTGCATCGTTATTATCAACTCTCCAAGTAATGGTATTTACTACGGTGGTTTAGTGGCCGGTCCGGTATTTAAAGAAATTGCTGAAAAAGTTTATTCAACTAGTTTAGACTTTTTAGAACCTATTAATAACAAACAAAATTTATTAACCAAAGCGCCTGGAAGTATTAAATCAAAAAATGATGAAATGGTTGTTGCTTCTAAAGCATTGAAATTACCAACAAAATCAAATGTAACAGAAAATGGTTATGTGACAAGAAATTCTTCTGACTCAACTCGCATTTCGTTACAAGCAAGCAATTTAGAAAGTCAGTTAAAAAAAGGAATTGTTCCCAACTTAAATGGCTTATCAGCTAAAGATGCTTTGTTTTTATTGGAAAATTCAGGCTTTCATGTAAAGCTATACGGAATGGGCTCAGTTAAAAAACAATCGATTGAAGCGGGACAAAAATTTAATAAAGGAGATAAAATAACATTGATACTAAGTTAGAACTGAGAAATAAGATTTAAGAAATAAAATAAAGGCAGTTCGAGCTGTCACACTGAGCGGAGTTGAAGTGGTAGTCGAGAAGCGATAAAAAAATAAAAAAGTGAAATTGAAATTATTAAGCGACATATTATATAAAACACGATTAGAAGAAATCATTGGTTCTACTAATGTGGCTATCTCGTCGGTAACCTTTGATTCTCGTAAAGTAAAAAAAGATTCTTTATTTATTGCAACAAGAGGAACCGCTTCTGATGGACATCATTACATTGAAGTAGCTATTGAAAATGGTGCCGTAGCAGTTGTGTGTGAAGATTTACCGGAGACTTTAAAAGAAAATGTAACTTATGTAAAGGTTCTAGATTCTTCTTCATCTTTAGGTTACATTGCTTGTAATTTTTATGATAATCCTTCGGAGAAATTAAAGTTAGTTGGTATTACAGGAACAAATGGTAAAACAACTACTGTTACTTTATTATTTAATTTATTTAGAGGTTTAGGGTACAATGTTGGTTTATTATCTACTGTAGAAAATAAAATCAATACAACTGTTATTCCTTCTACTCATACAACACCTGATGCTTTAGCATTAAATGAATTACTGGCAAAAATGGTTGAAGCCGGTTGCCAGTATGCATTTATGGAAGTAAGTTCTCATGCTATTGTACAACATCGCATTACCGGATTGAAATTTACCGGCGCAGCGTTCTCAAACATTACTCACGATCATTTAGATTATCACAAAACATTTGAAGAATATATCAGAGCTAAAAAAATGTTCTTTGATAATTTACAAGACGATGCCTTTGCTTTAACCAATAAGGATGACCGAAACGGCTCAGTAATGTTGCAAAACACAAAAGCTAAAAAATATTCTTATGGCTTAAAATCTGTTGCTGACTTTAAATGCAGGGTGGTTGAAAATCATTTAAATGGCTTATTGTTAAGCATCGATAATCAAGAGGTTTGGGTAAAACTAATTGGTTCATTTAATGCTTATAACGTATTAGTCGTTTACTCCATTGCTTTATTATTAAAACAAGATAAAGTTCAGGTATTAACAACGCTGAGCAATTTAAATTCTGTTGAAGGCCGTTTTCAATACATTAAATCTAAAAATGGTATTGTAGCTATTGTTGATTATGCACACACGCCTGATGCTTTAAAAAATGTATTAGAAACTATTAAAGATATTCGAACAGGAAACGAGCAAGTAATTACATTGGTTGGTTGTGGCGGAGACAGAGATGCAGCAAAACGTCCAATCATGGCTCAAATTGCTTGTGAGTATAGCAACAAAGTAATCTTAACAAGTGATAATCCTCGTAGTGAAAATCCGGAAGATATTTTAAATCAAATGCAGGCAGGAATTAGTCCTGTCGAAATGAAAAAAACATTACGGATCAGTGATAGAAAAGAAGCGATAAGAACAGCCGTGGCTTTTGGAAAAGAAGGTGACATTATTTTAATAGCAGGAAAAGGGCACGAAAAATATCAAGAAATAAAAGGTGTGAAACATCCATTTGATGATTTTGAAATTGTAAAAGAACTATTTAATAATTAATAATATAAAAAGACTTCGACTCCGCTCAGTCTGACACTGTTGTCATTTCGAGCGTAGTCGAGAAACAAAAAAAAGATGTTTTACTACTTATTCCACTACTTAGATCAACACTTTAACTTTCCGGGAGCGGGAGTGTTTCAATACATCTCGTTCAGAGCTGCTTTAGCATTACTATCTTCGTTGATTATTACGATGGTATTTGGTAAACGTATTATCAATTACATCCGAAAAAAACAGATTGGTGAAACCATCAGAGAACTAGGCTTAGAAGGTCAAAACGAAAAAGCCGGAACACCAACCATGGGTGGTTTAATCATTTTAGCTGCAATTATTATCCCTACTTTATTATTTGCAAAAATACATAACATATACATCGTCTTAATGTTAATCTCAACCGTGTGGTTAGGTTGCATTGGTTTCTTAGACGATTACATTAAAGTATTTAAGAAGAATAAAGAAGGTTTGCAAGGTAAGTTTAAAGTAGTTGGACAAATTGGTATTGGTTTATTAGTTGGTGCTGTGTTTTATTTTCATCCTGATGTAGTAATCAAAGAGCGTATGACTGCAAATCAACAAGCAGCATATTCGTTTGATGAAGCAATTAGTACAACTAAAAATTTAACTCTTCCTAAATACGCAGCTACTCCAACAAAAACAATTAAAACCACCATTCCATTTGTAAAAAACAATGAGTTTGATTATGCGCAAGTATTATCTTTTATGGGTGATAATGCACAAAAATATGGTTGGTTGATTTTTATACCAATTGTTATTTTAATTGTAACGGCCGTTTCTAACGGAGCCAATATTACGGATGGAATTGATGGTTTAGCAGCAGGAACAAGTGCCATCATTGGAACCACCTTGGGTATTTTAGCATATGTAAGCGGTAATACTGTTTTTGCTGATTACTTAAACATTATGTACATACCGAATACCGGCGAACTAGTGGTATTTATGGCTGCATTTGTGGGTGCTTGTGTTGGTTTCTTGTGGTACAATGCTTATCCTGCTCAGGTATTTATGGGTGATACAGGAAGTTTAGCGATTGGCGGTATAATCGCTGTTTTTGCGATTGCTATTCGTAAAGAATTATTGATTCCTATTTTATGTGGTATTTTCTTAGTTGAAAATGTATCTGTGATTTTACAGGTGTATTACTTCAAATATCAAAAGAAGAAACACGGTTTAGAATTCGCTAAAGCCAATCGTTTATTTAAAATGGCGCCTTTGCATCATCATTACCAAAAATCAGGCTTTCATGAATCAAAAATTGTGATGCGTTTTTTCATCATTGGAATCATGTTAGCAGCACTAACCATTGTAACATTAAAATTAAGATAGTATAAAATTGAATAAACGAATTGTGATATTAGGTAGCGGCGAAAGCGGAGTTGGCAGTGCAATATTAGCACAGTCAAAGGGCTTTAGCGTGTTCGTATCCGATAAGGGTTTGATTCAAGATAAATATAAATCAGAATTACAAAAACATAACATCGCATTTGAAGAAGGTACTCATACGGAGGATTTAATTTTAAATGCAACAGAAATTATCAAGAGTCCAGGTATTCCTGATAAAGTGGAATTGATTAAAAAAGCGAAAGAAAAAAATATTCCTGTTATATCAGAAATAGAATTTGCAGGACGTTATACCAATGCTAAAAAAATATGTATTACTGGTAGTAACGGAAAAACGACTACTACCCTACTCACTTACCACATCCTTAAAAAAGCTGGATACAATGTTGGTTTAGGTGGGAATGTAGGAAAGAGTTTCGCCTATCAAGTAGCAACCGAAAATTTTGACTACTATGTTTTAGAATTAAGCAGCTTTCAGTTAGATGGTATGTATAATTTTAAAGCAGATGTAGCCATTTTATTAAATATCACTCCGGATCACTTGGATAGATATGATTACAAGTTTGAGAATTACGTAGCTTCTAAGTTTCGTATTACTCAAAACCAAACAGAAAAAGATGCCTTTGTGTATTGTGCAGATGATATGGTGATGGAAGAATACATGCAACATCATCCTATCAAAGCTGAACGCGTTCCGTTTAGCATTAAAAAAAAGATAGATGGTAACGGCGCTTTTTTACAAGAAAATGAAATAACCCTTAATTATAATAATAACCCTAAACCCTTAATTATGACCCTAGAACAATTGGCTCTTGCTGGTAAACACAACGTTTACAATTCAATGGCTGCTTCAATGGCAGCGCGTATCGTAGACATACGCAAAGACATTATCCGCGAAAGTTTAGAAGACTTCGTGAATGTTGAACACCGTTTAGAATTTGTTGCTTCTATTAATGGTATCGAATTTATTAACGATTCAAAAGCAACTAACATTAACTCTACTTGGTATGCATTAGAAAGCATGCAAAAACCAACCGTTTTAATTTTAGGAGGCCAAGACAAAGGAAACAATTACGATGAATTACTTGACTTAGTAAAAGAAAAAGTAAAAGCAATTGTTTGCTTAGGTGTTGACAATAAAAAAATCATCAAAGCATTTAAAGGTTCTGTTGAGAATATCATGGAAGCTGGTTCTGCTGCTGAAGCCGTAGCAATGTCATATAAATTAGCAACTAAAGGCGATGCTGTTTTATTATCTCCAGCTTGTGCAAGTTTTGATTTATTCCAAAACTATGAAGACAGAGGTGTTCAATTTAAATCTGCTGTTAGAGGTCTATAATCATGAAGGAGATTGCATTAGGTCAAAAAACATTTTCTATTAATAGAGAAACAGACCACAATTTTGAATTTGTAGCTACTATAAATGACGTCACGTTCATTAACGATTCAAAAGCAACAAATGCAAAACATGCTGTTGAAAGTATTAACTCTTTAGATGCAGAGATCGTACTGATTTTAGGTGGAGATGATTTAAAGACAGATTACTCGTGGTTTACCAATATCAATTACTACAACATTAAAACTGTTATTTATTATGGGCGTCGTTTTGCTGAAATAAAAAACATTTTTAATAAACATGTGATGGTAATTGTAGCTGATAATTTAGAAAGTGCCGTAGAAGTTTCGAAAGCAAAGGCTATTAAAAACCAAGCGGTTTTATTTTCGCCAGCGTGTCCAAGCTTCGACCCTTTTGATAATTATAAAAACAGAGGTAATAAATTTAAAGAGCTAGTCCTTAAAGAGACCGAAGAGACAAGAGGGATTTAAGAGACTGAAGAGATAATATTCTCTCTTTGTTCTTTGCGAAAAAACTTTGCGCTCTCTGCGGTTAAAAAACAAAAACATAAACTAATGAAACAATTATCATACTTAAAAGGAGATAGAGTTATCTGGGCAATAGTGTTCCTATTGTCGTTGCTATCTATTTTGGTAGTATATAGTTCAGTTGTTACATTAGCTCATAAATATAAACAAGGAAATACTGAAGCGTATTTAATAAAACATGCCATCACCATTTTGGGAGGTATTTTTATTATGTATCTCGTGCATAAAATGAAATACACGTTATTTTCTAAAGTAGCGCAAATAGGTATTTTCTTAGTGATTCCATTATTACTTTTTACCTTATTGAAAGGCGTAAGTGCTGGTGAAGCAAGCAGATGGGTTGAAATTCCGGGGTTAGGGTTAACATTTCAATCCTCTGATGTGGCTAAAATTATTTTATTAATTTTTGTTGCCCGCACATTAACCATTCGTCAAGGTCAATTAGAAGATTTTAAATCACTGTTTAAATATTTATTAATCCCCATCGGATTTATTTGCTTATTAATTTTTCCGGCAAACTTTTCTACAGCGGCCTTATTATTTTCAAACTGCTTATTCATGATGTTTGTTGGCAGAGTAAAAGTAAAATTCATCATGTATATTTTAGGCGCTTGTATTGGTTTTGCTCTATTACTAGGCATTGTCATTTATCAGTTTCCTGATTTAATTCCCCGCGGTGCTACATGGAAAGCACGTATCGAAAATTTTAGTAAAGGTGATTCTAAAAGTAATTACCAAAGTGAGCAGGCAAAAATTGCCATTGCTACTGGTGGTATTATTGGTAAAGGTCCAGGTAACAGTACACAACGTGCATTTTTACCACAAGCTTCTTCCGATTTCATTTACGCCATTATTATTGAAGAGTACGGTTTATTTACAGGCTTTGCCATGTTATTCTTATATATGATTTTATTATTCAGAGGAATCAGAATATTACGCGATTCGGAAAAAACATTTGGCGGATTAATGGCCGTAGGTTTAAGTTTTAGCTTGGTGTTTCAAGCTTTAATTAATATGGCAGTTGCTGTGAATTTATTTCCAGTAACCGGTCAGCCATTACCATTAGTAAGTATGGGAGGAACCTCCATTTGGTTTACTTGTATTGCTATTGGTATTATATTAAGTGTGAGTAAATCAAACGAAGATAGCGCAGGGAAAGAAGAACAAGAAGTGATTGCTGAGTAGAACATATGCTCGACTTCCCCTTCGACTCCGCTCAGGGTGACAGCTCGATGTGACAGAACAAAAAAGAAAAGAGTACTAAACAATAAATGAAACCATTAAAAGTCATATTAAGCGGAGGCGGAACAGGAGGTCATATATTTCCTGCCGTAGCTATTGCTAACGAAATAAAAAAGTTAGTGCCTCATGCTGAAATTTTATTTGTAGGTGCTTTAGGCAAAATGGAAATGGAGAAAGTTCCTGCTGCTGGTTACAAAATCATTGGTGTTCCTATTGCAGGCTTACAACGTAAATTTACCTGGGCTAATTTAAAATTACCGTTTTTAATTATTATGAGTTTAATAAAAACTCGAAAAATAATTAAAGACTTTCAACCTCATGTTGTTATAGGCACAGGCGGTTATGCATCAGGTCCTTTATTAAAAGCAGCCGTCAATAAAGGAATTCCAGCTTTATTGCAGGAGCAAAATTCATTTGCTGGTATCACTAATAAACTATTATCCAAAAAAGCCAGTAAGATTTGTGTTGCCTACGAAGGCATGGAAAAGTTTTTTCCTAAAGAAAAAATCATCCTAACAGGTAATCCGGTTCGTCAGGATTTAAAAGATGTTAGGCAACATAAAAATGAAGCCCTAGATTTTTTCAAATTAAGTCCAAATAAAAAAGTGATTTTAGTTATCGGGGGAAGTTTGGGAGCAAGAACTATTAACGAATCAATGGGGGCCGGTTT
>JAEUTR010000596.1 GCA_016787365.1 Bacteroidia bacterium | reverse complement strand
ATTTATAAAATCAAAAACAGGTATTTTATTAATCGGGATTTGATAGTTAACATTAGCCTGATGTCTGTACCCTGTTGTTGTACCTAAAGCCAATAAATTTTTTCGAATTGTGTCTCTTTCTTCTTCAGTATCAATTTTCCCTATTGGTTCTAATATACGTCCCTCATTATTTGCACTAAAATCAAATTTTAAATTTTTTGTAAAATTCCATTGCAAATCATAGTTACGAGTAATGTTAAAGGTTTTATTGAATTGTGCTTGTGTAAAATTATCCGAAACACCCGAATAAAAACTTGTTATATCTCTATTTAATAATTCGCTGTAACTTCTGTTTACATCCATATTAAACCCTAATCTACTTGGCAATGGTGTTAAATTAAATTCTTTAACCAAGGCCATCCACTTGTTATTTAAAAGTTTGGATTTTGTCTTTTTAAATGGTGACCATGTTTTGGGAGTAATGGCATAGTTGTATGAAATGGCGCCACGGTATGTTTTGATAATACTTCGTTCAATATTTACATTTCTTCTCGTAGTTTCATTATAAGCATAAGTTACTGAAAAGTTGGAAACATCCCATGGCATAGGCTTTGCTCCTTCCTTTTTAAAACCATCAATCCTTACATTTGAAAAGTTATACCCTTTACGAACAGTTACATCCTGAGCATTTTTCTTAATTTCATCTTTTATCGGCTTGGCAATATTATCGTTATCTATCTTAATATCAGGTTCATATGGATTATACTGAGGTGTAATTTTTGTTTGACCGTACGCATAATAAACCGGTAAATTCACTTTCCATTTTACCGGAAAAAACTTACCTAATTGAAATGTAGAAGCAGCATCCCATTGAAAATTGGTTTCCCTGCTTCGTTCACTGATTTTCTTTTCTATACTTCCAAAAAACGGTTTACTATAAGTGGCTGCTAAAGATACTTGTCCTAAATCGGCCAGTTTAGCCTGAACACTTCCTGTTGTAGCCCATCCTCCCTGATTCACAAAATCAGTAAGTCGTAATTCGTTCACCCAAACCTCAACACATTTTGATAGTCCACCATTATCTTTTGGATTCCGGATACCAATCATCATACTTTTTATACCGGCCAGATTTGGATTACCAACCACCGTAATATTATTGTTTCCATCAGACTGCGTGTATGGTTTTTGCATAGAAACCAAATCAATTCCTGCATTGGTATTACGAGCGATTTTAACCGCTGTTATTTTTTCAAAATCAATTACAAACTCATTATCTGTTGGCCATACACTATATTTTTGATCATCCACATTAGGATCATAATAACCTGGCTGAGTTAATTTTACAGGTATCTCATACTCATAGTAATTGTTGTTATAATCAGATCCTAGACGAACAAACACTGTTACATCTCCATCATTTAAAGGTTCATTACCTAGTTTTTCGGCGTGCATAAACAATTTCATTTTACCAAATGAACGCACATCCAGTTCTGTACTTTTTATAATTGCTCTACTATCTCCGTCTTTTAAATTACAGGTTCTTAAAGATAAAGCCTGTTCATTTAATAAAACCAGATTTGTGGTTTGTACATTTTGCTGTTGGTTGATTCCTGGAGGGATAACATAGTTAACCGGTTTTTTTTCACCATTTTCCTGAAGACTTACTGCCGAAACATCAAATGTTGTAGTATTATCATCGTTTGCTGTATACTCACCCGGTTTTTGTAAATCAAATGCATAACGTCTCCAGTCACTTCTTACCAACTCTAAACGAGCAATTCTACATACAACTGGCTTGTCAAAACCGGTCATAAATACACGCATAAAACGAATAGAGTTAAACCCTTCTATTGAACCTACTGATTTTTCAAATTCTGTAACCGGAACTTTAAACTGATACCATTTTACACTTTTTTGAGTGTTTCCAATAGTTGCACTTCCGTCGAGTACATTCACTATATAGTTATTCCCAATATTATTAGGATTCAAATCCTGAGGTGAAATTTTAATTTTATATTGATAATAGTTTTCTGTTTCGCTTAATGTGTTATCCTTGTTAATATCTTCAATATTTGGATTGTTTGTTGCTGCACTTGGTATTCCTGCATCCGGGTATTGCGCCTCTGTAGGCGAGTTACCTTCTGGGTTATTGTATTTTTTATAACGATGTAATGTATTTCCTTCCAAATTTGGCAAATTATCATAATCACCTCCTCTAAAGAAATGGTATTTATCAGAACTCGGATCATTTAATGCGTCCTGAACTGCTTGTCCTGAAGCACCTGATGAATTTAAAGCATTGATAAATGCATTAAATTTTCTAACCTCTCCTGTATCCGGTAATCCATCATAACCAACATCCTGAAAAGGTCTGTCATCCGGATCATTCACAAAAGAGTTAGAGATTGGGCTAATTAATGGTGATTTACCAAGATTTGACTCAGTTGTTGGCAAGTTTGCATTGGCTCCACCCGGACGTCCCGGTAAACCATTTTCGTAACACATTTTACCGTCTTTTAAAATATCTTCGCTCACATTACCAAGGTTAATGTACATTTCTCCACTTGGTTTACTATTTGCATCCATGTCAGGATAGGTAGAACTGTTGTAATCTCCATTAAACGGATCCATCATCCAAAACTGAACATACTCGATATTAGCTGCCTGAAAATCGTTTGTTTCTAAACGTCTCATAATACCGCCCCATCTTGTTTCAGGACTAGCTAATCTACCGTTTGATAAAATACCGGCAGATACTCCTGTTGCGGCGACATCATAATTATAAGGGCCTCGTTCTCCTGGATAAAATGCTAAATCTAAAACAGACATCACAACTGGCTGTCCATTGGCGGGAGTTTTACTTGGGAACAATTCTGTTTCCAAAACCTGACGCATGAAATTGTTTGAGAAAGTTGGCTCTGTAATATTTCCCGGTTTTATACTTGTATTTTGTTGTCCATAAAATAACGGGTCAATAGTATACCAGTTAAACTGAGCTCTGTTTAATCCTGTTTTAACATCATCGTTTAATGATGCTTCCGGAAATAAAGAAGGCTGACCTTGTGGAATACTTGCCATACTCCAAGCACTTGGACTTTTTAAATCAATTAACGAAATACTTCCTTCAAAATCATCAACATACGAATTCCCGTTTTTTCCAATGGCTTTTGCATTACCAGGAATTAATTGCGCAAATTCACCTCTTGTTACAATACTACTCATTTCCTTGGTGTTAATCAACGGTATTTTGTCGATCCATCTTGTTAAAAAAGGAACATCCGTCTTATAGTTATAATCTAATCCCCAAATAGTATTGGAAACAGGCTCATCACCAACATTAACTTTCTGAGTAACAGGTTTTTCATTCAAGTGAAGTAAAGTTCCTCCTAAGGTTAAATCCTTATTCACTTTAAAATCCAAACGCGTACCAAACAAACTTTTTTGCTGAACATTAAATAAAGAATTACTCTCGGTACTTACTTTAATGTTTGCCCCCGAATTTAAAATACTTTCATTAATAATTTTAACTCTACCCAATGTATAATCCACTGTATAATCCACATTTTCAGTTAATTGCTGTCCGTTAGCCGTAACTTGAACAGCACCTTGAGGAATATTTAGTGCATTTAACGAAATCTCAGATCCGGAAGCAGATTTATATTGTCCTTTGATTTTATACCTGTTTTTTTCGGGCAATTGTTGAGCTATCGTTCTGGTTGAATCATATAGTTCCTGATAGATATATTTGTTAGACGTAGGAAAATCACCAGGTTCAAACTTATCTCTTAAATTATTTCCAAAAGGTTCTTTTAAAGATAAATAAATACGTCCATTGTTTGGATTTATGGTATAATCTTTAATAAAATCAAATACTCCATCTGAATAAGGATCGCCATTTACACTCAGTTTATCAAATCCCATAACCTGTACCAATAATTTTCCATTTACACTTCCATAAGGAATGTATGGAATATCTACACCTGTTTCGATATTATTATAAAAAATATCACATTTAAAATCAGCTGCATTTAAATTATAAGCTCCTAAAGAGTACACATTTTTCATCATTAAATCCCATGTACTAAATTTAGGATTGGTAACAGACCCACTTTTCAATAATTTTAAGTATAAAGGTCCGGTGGTAAATTGGTCAGAAAACTCACCTACCTGATAAGTTTTTCCATTGTAAGTATATTGATAAGCAATAGCAACCGTTTGATCATTATTAATAGACTGGTTAATTGAAATAAACCCTAAACGATTATTAAATGTAAATTCAGAAGGATTTAATTTTCGGGCATTAGATACGTACTCAAAATCCCTAGACGCCACCATAAACTGTCCATTAGGATTACAATTATTTGGGCCGGTAGGCGGTGGAGACTGTAATGTTGAATTTATTGCCTGTAATGTCGTACTTCTTTGAGCTATTAAACCATCTGTTTGGTTAGTTAAAATGTGATATAAACTATTAGCTCCATTATGCGGCTGAGCACCTATACTATCTATAATAACATATGGAGAACCTGTAGACTGGCATGCAAATGTACCATTGTTGTTGTTTAAATCTCTATTAACGTGAGTTGAATCTTCGCCTAAGTCTGCAAAAGCAGCAATACTTCTCACCTGCTCCGTACTTCCTGTTTGGTTGGTAATATAAACCTCAACTTTAGTAATAACAATTGGTGTTGTAACTACCGGAAGTGTAGACATCCATTGATCGTAATTGTCTCTAAAGAAATGTCCTAAAAAGTAATGTTTATTAACTTCATAGTTATCGGCATTTACAGAAAAATACATGGTTTGTGCTCCACCCTGAACCGACACTTCTTGTTTTTTACCACGTTGCTGAGAAAATAAAGCTGTTGCTGTTAATCTGCCAAACTGTAATTGTGTTTTAACCCCAAATAAACTTTGGCTACCCTGAATTAAGGAACTGTTTAATGGTAAACTAACATTACCGGCCTCTATTTTTTTAATGATTTCATCTTCATAGCCTGTATACTCCAGTTTCATTTGATTTTCCCAATCAAACGAAGCTTCTGTGTTATAACTGGTTGTGATTTTTCATTTATCTCCTATTTTACCAATTAAATTTAACTGAATACGCATGTTAAAATCAAAATTGGTAACTTTTTGTTGTCGTTGCGGAATAGCCGGATTTAAAGTTTTGTTACGGTTTAAGGCAAAAATCAACTCCGCTGTACCTGTTGGTTTAATATCTACCTGATTCCCTCCAAAAATTCTATCAAAAATTTCGCTGTTAACAGTTAATTTTGGAACAAGTCCTTTTTTTGATTGATTTTGAAGATCCTCTGCTTTAATTTTTGATTTCCAATGATTTTTGACTGCTTCTTTAAATAACTGATCCTGATAATCCTTAAACTCAACATAAGTTTCAGGACGATAATTCATATCACCTATTTTTTGTGTAATATCATAATTACCTGTTTTGGGATTATAATTTGTTTCGGTTTTAATGTTGGACGGATTACTTAAATATAATCCGCTTTTATCGTCAAAATTTGGCTGACCTCCGTTATTATCATTAAATTTATAAGGTAAATCATCTTTAGTAACAATCGGTGAATCGATAGCTATAATTGGAGTATACAAATAGTGAGGTTTGCTTAAAGGCGCATTTTTGGCTTTGGAACCAACAACGATGCTCATCAAGCCAACAGACACAGATCCTACAACAAGAAATTTAACGACTCCTTTTACCACGTTATAAATTACATATTTTTAAGTGCTGCTTTAATCAGCAATTCAACATTATCTGTAGCTACACCTTGTTGCTTGGTTGCTTTTTCAACAGCTTTCTCAGCAGCTAGTTTAGGAAACCCTAATGTAACTAGAGCCATTAACGCCTCATCTTTATTTTTATTGTACGAAGGATTTAGAATTTGAGAAATACCACCTTCATGTTTTCCCATTTTACCTTTTAAATCAACTACTATGCGTTGAGCTGTTTTCTCACCTATACCTTTAATACTTTTCAGTAAAGCCACATTAGCCGTATTTATTGCTCCTGCTATTTCTGGAGCACTTAAAGATGAAAGCATTAAAATGGCGCTTCCACCTCCAACACCTGATACCGAAATCAATTTTCTAAATAAATCACGTTCCTCTATATCGGCAAAACCAAAATATCGAGGATTATCGTCTCTTACATATACACTTTCAACAAATAGCTTTGCTGTGGGCTTCCCCTGTATCTGGCTATAAGTACTTAATGAAATTAATAATCCATAACCTACTCCATTGGTTTCAATAACTGCCAAAGCAGGATTTAGTTCGGCTATTTGCCCATTAACGTAGCTTATCATAAAGAGGGGTGAAAATAGCAATATTTTTACACTTGAAGAAAAATAATTACGATAAAAAACACAGAAGTAATGGAGCTGAAATATTGTACATTTTTCAAGATTCATTATACTTTTAAAATTGTAGGATAATTTCAAAATCATAAAAAATCCGTGTAACTTCCTTCGCATAGATTTTAAACACCTTATTTTAACAAAATACTGTTTAAATCTTATGTTTATCTAAAATTTTTAGTATTTCGGTCGTTTTAAATAATTGTTATCTTTGTGTAACTAAAATTAAATGCAATGGAAACCACTACCATTATTTTACTTCTTGTTACTGCATATTTATTAGGTTCGATCCCAACGGCGGTGTGGTGGGGAAAGCGTTACTATGGTATAGATGTTCGTGAGTTTGGAAGTGGTAATGCAGGAGCTACCAATACGTTTAGAGTATTGGGAAAAAAGGCAGGAATACCAGTTTTATGTATTGATATTTTAAAAGGAACTGTAGCTGTATTGCTAGCTCATTTTTCTCCTTTTGTTTTTGATAGTAATGAATTTGTTAATTTGGAGTTAGGATTAGGAATAGCTGCATTAGTTGGACATGTGTTTCCAATCTTTGCCGGATTCAGAGGAGGGAAAGGTGTTGCTACAATTTTGGGTATTGTTATTTGCCTTACCCCAATTACCAGCCTTTTGGTATTAGGTGTTTTCTTAATTGTTTTACTGGCAACACGTTATGTTTCTTTATCTTCAATAACGGCTGGGCTTAGTTTTCCTTTCTTTTTAAACATTGTATTAAAAAATCAAAACCAAACGTTGTTAATTTTCTCAATATTTGTAGCTGCATTACTTGTTATTACTCATAAAAAAAATATTACCCGTTTATTAAAACGTCAGGAAACCAAAGTTAATTTTTTTACTAAAAAAGTTTAATCGTATCATTCTTTTTATGTTAAGCTTCTTTGTTTTCAGAGAAGCTTTTTTGTTTAGAAGCGGATAAACATTATAAAATAATAATGAGCAGAAAAGTAATTTTATATATAGCCACAAGTTTGGATGGATATATTGCAAAACCGAATGATAACCTTGATTTTTTATCCATTGTACAAAAAGAAGGTGAAGACTACGGATATTCTGATTTTATAAAGTCAGTTGACACGGTAATACTTGGCCGAAAAACATATGAATGGGTTATGAAACAGGTTTCGGAATTTCCTCATTCAGACAAAAAATCGTTTGTTATAACAAGAACTGAAAGACCTAGTATTAATAACCTTAATTTTTATTCGGGAAATCTTACCCATTTAATTGAAAAATTAAAATCAGAAGAAGGTAAAAATATATTTTGTGATGGTGGTGCCGAAATAGTAAATGAATTATTAAAGAACAATTTAATCGACGAATGTATTATTTCTGTTATTCCTATTTTAGTAGGTAACGGAACAAAACTCTTTAAAGACGAGCGACCGGAGCAAAAGTTAGAGCTAATATCAACCAAACAATTTGATACGGGATTAGTACAAATGCACTACAGATGCATTAACAAGTAATTAATTATGCCCTTTCTCTTGTCTCTTAGCTAGTGGTATCAACGCCAATATACCAATAATAAAAAATATTATTAATGACAAAATAGAATTTCGCATACCACCTGTAACTTGACTAATAACGCCAAAAGAAACGGTTCCTAAAATCATTCCCAACTTTTCTACCACATCATAAAAACTAAAAAAACTGGTATGATCCT
>JAEUTR010000479.1 GCA_016787365.1 Bacteroidia bacterium | reverse complement strand
TAGCAGGTTTTATTACAGGAGTGGCGCAACAAAAAGGGCATATCAATATTAATAATCAAGTGTCACAGTACTTGGGAAATGGCTGGACAAGTGCTCCATTAGTAAAGGAAAATTTAATCACCATAAAACATTTACTAACCATGACCAGTGGCCTACAAGATGCGCCTCCTGCACCTTGTGATAATGAAGATACTGCTAAAGCCTGTTTAACCTATTTAGCAGATGCAGGAACAAGATGGGCATATCATACGGGAGCTTACCGTAAAGTTCAAGATGTGGTGAGTAATGCTGTTGGTCAAACTTATAATGCAATAACTAATAATTGGATTGAAAGCAAAACCGGCATGAGTGGTTTTTGGCTACAACAAATATATTACAGCAAAGCCAGAGACATGGCGCGCTTTGGCTTACTCAATTTAAACAAAGGTATTTGGAATACCGATACTTTAATGAAAGACTCTACCTATTTTAGAGTCATGACTAACACTTCGCAAAACTTAAATTTAGCCTATGGTTATCTTTGGTGGCTAAATGGCAAAGCAAGTTTAATGACTCCTGGATTTCAATTTGTATTTCCCGGGACACTAATGAGCAATGCGCCTAGTGATATGTATTGCGCCTTAGGAAAAAATGATCAAAAAATATATGTCGTACCAAGCACAAATATGGTTGTAGTAAGACAAGGTAACACGGCCGGAGGCTTTAATTTGGCAGCTTCGGCATTTGATAACGTATTGTGGGACTATATCAATAAATTAAATTGTAGTACAACATCAGTATCAGAAAACGAAAATACATTTAAAGCCATCTACCCAAATCCTGTCACTACACTTTTGAACATTGATAATACAAATCAAAATATTGAAAAATTAAGTGTGTATACTATTTACGGAAAACTCATCTATAACTCTACAAACCATGAATCAACGGTAAGTATTGATTTTACTGAGTTTGCGAAAGGAGTTTATGTTGTAGAATTACAAAACCACAGCAAAGAAGTGATTAGAAGGAAAGTTGTGAAAGAGTAAATACAAAGCGATAGCCGAGACTCTGCTACGCTTCTACCTCAACAATAATAGGTGCAATAATAAATTTCTCTATTAATTTTTCAATTTTAGGTGTTAAGTCGTTTGTAAATACTAAATGCTGGCATTTAGGCAAACTCAATGCTAAACGATCTATTTGCCCTTGTAACCCATTTTTGATAATCATTTCAGCATCATCAATGACAAATAATTTTATTTTATTTAAGTTAAAGTTTTTACGAAAATAAATTTCTAAAACACGCTTAGCTGTACCAATAACGATATCCGTTCCAAAGTAAATAGCCTCTGTTTGCGCATCAATTTTCCCTCCATCAAAAGCTAATTCGGCACGCAAATCCGTTTGGCGAGAAAACAATTTAAATTGCTCTTTCATTTCCAGAGCTTTTATTTCATCAGCAACGATGATTAAAGCACGAGGTGCATCTTCAAATGCAGCTCCCAGTTTTTGAATCGCACTAATAATAATGGTGGAGCTTTTTCCACAACCAACTGGCCCAATTCCAATCACATCCGAACCTCCATTAATTTTTGGGATACATTTTAATTGCAATGGTTTGGGTTCTTCAAAACCGTGTTCGGATAATGCAGATGCTAATTTTTTATTAAGTTTTTCTTTGAACATAGCAATGGATTATCTTTTAATTCCTTTTTTATTTAATGCTTCCTGATAAGAAGCGGCATTTCTCATATGCGTTTTATAATCGCTCGTAAAATTTGAATATCCGCTAAAATCGGGCTTGGCACAAAAGTAAGTAAAATTATGTCTGGTATAATTTAAAACTGCATCTATCACAGATGGATTTACCAGAGATATAGGTCCTGGTGGCAATCCTTTATATCTATATGTATTATAAGGCGAATCGATTTCTTTATCTGCCGACAAAACACGTTGCACATCAAAATCTCCATTAGCAAATACAACCGTTGGATCTGCCTGTAACTTCATATCCTGTTTTAAACGATTGATATAAACTCCTGCAATTTTTTGCTGCTCCGATTTGATGGAACTTTCTCCCTGAACAATAGAAGCAATGGTAACAACTTCAGGAACAGAAAACCCAATGGATTTGGCTTTTTCTTTTCTTGCTTTTGTCCAGATATCATCATATGATTTTTCGAGTAATACAAATAAATCGTTAATATGTGTCGTCCAGCTAACCTCATAATTTTCAGGAATAATCAACGACATAAAATTTTCGCTGTTCAATCCATATTCATCATATAGCATATCATCATTAGAGCAATAATCTTCTAATTCATCTTTTTCAATTTCCAATTTTCCGGAAACATAATCTATAAATTGTTCTTTCGTTCTGATTTGAGAATTAAAAAATAATTTTACTTTTTCCTGCTTTGCATTCATAATCATTTTTACTATGGAACGATTACTCATTTTAGCATCTATTCTGTATTTACCTGAATGGATATTGTCCGGTAAATGCATGTTTTTGGCCATCCATTCAAAACTCTCTTGATCATCAATAATGTTTTGAGAATATAATTCATCCAAAACATCGTTAAACGTTGCATTTGTTTTAATGTATATGTACGTATATTTTTTTCCATTCAAATGAACGTTATTTTTTAGCATATTTTCGTACACCCAAAAACCTCCAAACGCCAGTGCCGCCAACACTGTTATAATAACTACTTTTTTAAATATTCCTCCCTTAGATTTTG
>JAEUTR010000414.1 GCA_016787365.1 Bacteroidia bacterium | reverse complement strand
GGACATTCAATTAGTTTCATAATCTAATTTTTTTTACAACGTATCCTATAGTATTTTAATAGATATTATAAAATAGTTTCGTATATCAAAGGTAATCTGAAAAAAGCAATAATCAACATCGGTATCCAAATTGATACCTGATAGGTGGTTATAAATTTTGTTTTATAATTTCTTTATTAATTTTTTTAATCAAAGCAGGTCCTTCATAAATAAAGCCAGTATATAATTGAATTAAATCGGCGCCAGCTTTTATTTTTTCGATAGCGTCTTCCGGACTGTGAATTCCTCCAACTCCAATTACTGGAAAGGCATTGTTTGATTTTGTTTTTAAATAGGCAATAACCTCAGTACTTCTTTTAGTTAATGGCTTACCACTTAAACCTCCCATTCCAATAGCTTCAATTTCTGTTTTTGGATAACTTAAAGGCTCACGAGCAATGGTAGTATTAGTTGCCACAATACCATCAATTTTTGTACTGTCTACAATATCAATAATATCATCTAGTTGCGAATTTGTTAAATCCGGAGCTATTTTTAATAATAACGGTTTACGTTTTGGTTTTGAATTATTAATTTTCTGTAAATGATTTAATAAATGAGTTAAAGGTTCTTTGTCTTGTAACTCTCTAAGATTAGGTGTGTTAGGCGAGCTTACATTAACTACAAAGTAATCAACAACGTCAAATAAGGAATTAAAACAGTATTCATAATCTTTAATGGCGTCTTCGTTAGCAGTTACTTTGTTTTTACCAATATTTCCACCAATAATAGTATTCGTTTTTTTTGCTGTTAATCTAATAGCGGCGGCATCAACTCCTTCGTTATTAAATCCCATTCTGTTAATAAGGGCATTATCATTGGGTAATCTGAATAAACGGGGTTTATCATTTCCGGGCTGAGGTTTTGGAGTGAGGGTGCCAATTTCTATAAAGCCAAATCCTAAAGATGATAATTCATTAAATGCTTTTGCATCTTTATCTAAACCGGCAGCCAAACCCACAGGATTATGAAAAGTTAGTCCAAATAATTGTTTTTTTAGTTTAGGATGAGAGTAACCAAAAACAGATTTTGCAATAAATCGTCCAAAAGCATTGCCAAACGCAAGTTTCATTAAATCAAATGTTAAATAATGCGCTTTTTCAGGATCCAGCTTAAAAAGAAGAGGCTTTAAAAATACTTTATACATAGTGTGCAAAGGTACGTTTTATGACGCTTAGAACGATTTTAACAATAGAAATGTTGAAAAAAAAAGAATTTTTTTGTAATTTTTTAACGTAGATACAAAAAAACATGTATTTTTGCATCCAAATTAATAAAACCTAAACAAAACTTAAAATGAAAAAAGTATTATCAATCGTTGCTGTAGCTGCATTATCAGCTGCATTTGTATCTTGTGGTCCTTCTAAAGAAGAAATCGAAGCAAAAGAAAAAGCTAAAGCTGATTCAGTTGCTGCTGTAGCTCAAGCTCAAGCTGATTCATTAGCTAAAGTTGCTGAAGCTGAAGCTGCTGCTGCTGCTGAAGCTACTGCTAAAGCTGCTGCTGATTCTACAAGAATGGCTGATTCAGTTGCTGCTGCTTCTAAAGGTGGAAAAAAACACTAATAATTAGCAAAGCTAACAAACAAAAAAGCCCGAACTTAGTTCGGGCTTTTTTTATGACTTATTTTCGAGATTTTATAGTTATATAGTTACTATAGTAGGAATGTGATTTACAGGAAAATTTACTGAATTGGCAATAAAACATAATTTAGTAGCTTTTTTATGCAATTCCATTGCTTTGCTTTCCATTTCTTTTTCTTTAACCGTAACTGTAGGATATAGAGTTACCTGTGAAAAACTTCCACTACCATTAAGCGTTTCAATCATAGTGCCTTGTGCGTCATCGGTATAATTAATGATAATAACACCTTCTTCAGAACATAAATGTAAG